>DATKFK010000280.1:0-3386 GCA_035544375.1 Thermoanaerobaculia bacterium | reverse complement strand
CGGCTCGACCGGCGTGCCGAAGGCGCGCATCAACGTCGAGGACTTCCGCATCGACTACGAGGAGCTCAGCGATCGCCTCCCGGAGGATGGCTTCCCGCGCGGCGCCGACTGGCTGATGCTGGGCCCCAGCGGACCGCGCCGCCTGCGCCTGGCGATCGAGCACCTCGCCCAGCATCGCGGCGGGATCTGCTTTCTCGTCGACCTCGACCCGCGCTGGGTCAACCAGCTGATCCGCGACGGCCGCCCGCACGAGCTAGAGGCCTACAAGCGCCACGTCGTCGACCAGGGGCTGGCGCTGCTCCGGGCGCACCCTAGCATCCGCTGCATCTTCACCACGCCGAAGCTGCTGGCCGCGCTCGGCGGCCGCGTGTCGCTGCCGCGGCTGGGGATCCGCGGCATCTTCTGCGGCGGCACCGAGATGAGCCCCGAATTCCACCGCTTCGCGTGCGAGGAGCTGGTGCCGGGCGTCGTCTTCTATCCGGTCTACGGCAACACCCTGATGGGGCTCGCCTGCCCGCCCGCCGGCACGCCGCCCGCCGCCGACTGGTCCATCACCTACTATCCGCCGCAGCCGCGCGCCGTGCTCGAGCTGGTGGACCGCCAGGACCCCGAGCGGCGCGTCGACGATGGCGAGACCGGCAGGGTGATGCTCACCACCCTGACGCGCGAATTCTTCATGCCGCGTCTGCTCGAGCGCGACGAGGGCGAGCGGGCCGCACCGGCGCCCGAGTTCCCCTGGGACGGCGTGCGCAACGTCCGCCTGCTCGAGTCGCTGGCCAGCTCGGTCGTGGTCGGGGTGTACTGATGGCGGCCGGGGGAGCGGCGCTGCACCTGCCGGTCCTGCGCGGCGGCGTGCGCTATCGCAGCCTCGCGGCGGCGCCGTTGCACGACCTGCGCAGCGGCGAGCGGCTGGCGGAGATCGGCCTCGCTCATCCCGCGCTCATCGCCCGCGACCTCGGCGGGGATGGCCCGGGCGGCGCTCACGCGGCGGCCGCTCCGTCCTCCGGGGGCGCCGGGGGCGGCGGGGGCGCTGGCAGCGCCGCGCCCGACGCGATCGGCACGCTCGGCGATCTGACGCTTGCCGAGCGCCTGGCGATCTGCCGCCGGGCCGCGGACCTGTTCGCCCTGGGCGAGCTGCCGGTCGGCTACGACGGCGAGACCCAGTCGCCGGATGACTACCTGCGGCAGCTGGCCGCCACCGCCGGCATGCCGTTCACCCTGGGGCGCGCCAACCTCGAGAAGCTGCGCGCCACCCTGGCGCAGATGAGCGAGGTGGTCGAAGGGCTGACCCGCGGCCTCCCCGCCGCGGCCTTCGCCGGCCAGGTGGCGGAGCACCTGGCGGCGCCGGCGCACTTCCAGCGCCTGAGCGAGCGCCTGGGCGCGGTCCTGCCGAGCAACTCGCCCGGCGTGCACGGGCTGTGGCTGCCGGCGCCGGCGCTGGGGGCCGGCCTGGCCCTCAAGCCCGGGCGCAGCGAGCCCTGGACGCCGCTGCGCCTGCTCGAATCGCTGCGGGCGGCAGGCTGCCCCGAGGCGGCGCTCTCCTTCTATCCCACCGATCACGCCGGCAGCGCCGAGATCCTGCTGCGCTGCGGCCGCTCGCTGCTGTTCGGCGACGCCGCGACGGTCGCCCCGTGGCGCGGCGACGCGCGGGTGCAGGTGCACGGGCCGGGTTTCAGCAAGGTGATCTTCGGCGCCGACCAGCTGGCCGAGTGGCCTGCCCATCTCGAGCTGGTGGCGAGCTCGATCCTCGCCAACGGCGGCCGCTCCTGCATCAATGCCTCCGGCGTCTGGCTGCCGGCCCCCGCGGCCGGTGCAGTTGGTGGAGTCGGCCCGGCTGGCGCCCGAGCCGCCCGCGCCGCCCGCGCCGCCGGCAACGCCGCCGGGCCCGGCGGACCCCGCTCCACCCCGGGCCGCGAGCTGGCCCTGGCGCTGGCCCGCCGCCTGGCGGCGGTCGAGGCGCTGCCGCTCGACGACCCGCGGGCGGTGCTGGCGGCCTGGCCCGAGCCGGCGGCGGCGAGGCGCGTCTCGGACTGGATCGATCGGCGGCTCGCGCCCGGCGAGGCCGAAGACCTGACGGCAGCGGTGCGCGGCTGCGGCCGCGTGGCAATGATCGACGGCTGCACCTTCCTGCTGCCCACGCTCCTTTGGGTACGTGAACCAGGCCATCCCCTCGCCCATGCCGAGCTGCCCTTCCCGTTTGCGGCGGTGGTCGAGGCGCCGGAGAGCGAGCTGCTGCGCCACATCGGCCCGACGCTGGTGGCGACCGCCCTGACCGCCGACGAGGACCTGCGGCGGCAGCTCCTCGGCTGCGCGGACATCGACCATCTCCACATGGGCGCGGTGCCGACCTGGCAGGTGTCCTTCGCGCAGCCGCACGAGGGCAACCTGTTCGAGCTGCTGTACCGCCGCCGCGCGGTGCGCGAGGGCAGGCTGCAGCAAGAGCTGGCCGCGAACGCCGTGACGGCCGTGGATACCACCCCGGCCGCGAGCGCCGCCGGCGGGCAGCGTGAGGTCGCCGCGCCATGAACGGCGCCGCCGCACCGGCCGCGCCTGCCGTGCCTGCCACACCGGCCACACCGGCTGTGCCTGCCGCACCGGCCGCACCGGCCACGTCGGCCGTGCCTGCGGCGCCGGCCGTGCCTGCCGTTCCGGCCGCACCGGCCGTGCCTGCCGGGCCAATGGCAGCGAACCCACCGGCACCCATCGCCGCCGCCGCACCTGGCAAGTGGCGGGCGGCCGTCGGCGGCGTCGAGGTCGTCTGTGGGCTGGGCGCGCTCGCGGACCTCGGCGACCTGGCGCGCGAGCTGGGCGGCCGGCGGGTGCTGGTGGTCAGCGATCCGGGGGTACGCGCCGCCGGCCACGCCGACCGTGCCTCTGAGGCCCTTGCCGCCGCCGGGCTGGCGCCGCAGGTCTTCGACGCGGTGGGGGAGAACCCGACGACGCTCGAGGTGGAGGCCGGGCGCGATGCCGCCGCGGGCTGGCGCGCCGACCTGCTGGTCGGCGTCGGCGGCGGCAGCGCCATGGACTGCGCCAAGGGGATCAACCTCCTGCTCACCAATGGCGGCAGCATGGAGGACTACCGCGGCTTCGGCCGGGCCGCGCGGCCGCTGCTGCCCGCGATCGGCATCCCCGCGACCGCCGGCACCGGCAGCGAGGCACAGTCCTACGCCCTCATCTCGCGCGCGGAGACCCACGAGAAGATGGCCTGCGGCGACCGCCAGGCGCGCTTCCGCACGGTGGTCCTGGACGCGGCCCTGCTCGCCAGCACGCCGCGGCGGGTGGCCGCCGCCGCCGGCATCGACGCCATCGCGCACGCCGTCGAAAGCCTGGTCTGCCGGCGCGCCAACCCGGTGTCGCGGCTGCTGTCGCGCGCCGCCTGGCAGCTG
>DATKFK010000279.1:0-8235 GCA_035544375.1 Thermoanaerobaculia bacterium | reverse complement strand
CGCGGGGCGGCTGCAACCGGCGGTCCTGGCGCGCGGCCTGGCGGAGGTGGTGCGGCGCCACGAGGTGCTGCGCACCAGCTACGCGGCCGTGGACGGCGAGCCGGTGCAGCTGATCCATCCCCCGGACATGGCAGCCGGTGCGGCCACGGCAGGCAGCGAAGCCGCGGCGGACAGCGCGACCGCCGCGGGCGGCGCGCGGCTGCTGCGCCAGGTCGATCTGGCGGCGCTGCCGGAGGCGGTGCGGGAGGCGACGGCGCGCCGGCTGACGGTCCAGGAAGCGAGACGGCCGTTCGACCTCGAGCGCGCGCCGGTGCTGCGCGCGACGCTGCTGCGGCTGGCCGCCGAGGAGCACGTGCTGCTGCTGACGGTGCATCACATCGCGTGCGACGGTTGGTCGGTTGGCGTGCTGGTGCAGGAGGCGGGGCTGCTGTACGAGGCGTTCGCGGACGCCAGCCCGCCGCCGCGACCTGCCGGGAGTGCCGGCAATGGTGGATTTGCCGGCCTGCCGGACCTGGCGGTGCAGTACGCGGACTTCGCGGCCTGGCAGCGGCGCTGGCTGGCCGGCGAGATGCTGCAGGCGCAGCTCGGCTACTGGCGCAAGCAGCTGGCGGGGCTGCCGCCGGCCATCGAGCTGCCGGTGGACCGCCCGCGGCCGGTGCGGCGGCGGGCCCTGGGAGGGCGCGTCGACCTGCGCCTGTCCGCGGCCTTGGGGACGGCGCTGCGGGCCCTCGCCCGGCGGCAGCTGGCAACCCCGTTCATGGTCCTGCTGTCGGCGTTCCAGGCGCTTCTGGCGCGCTATTCGGGCCAGGAGGACCTGGCGGTGGGAACGCCGGTCGCCGGCCGGCGCCGCGTCGAGGTCGAGGGGCTGATCGGGTGCTTCGCCAACACCCTGGTGCTGCGCGGGGACCTGCGGCGGCAGCCAAGCCTGGTCCAGCTGCTGGCGCGGTCGCGAGAGGCGGGGCTGGCCGCCTACAGCCACCAGGACCTGCCTTTCGAGGGCCTGGTCGAGGGGATGCAGCTGCGGCGCGACCTCGCGCGGTCGCCGCTGTTCCAGGTGATGATGGTGCTGCAGAACGCTGCGACCCAGGTGCCGCGGCTGCCGGGGCTGACGGCGACCCGCTGGGCCTCGGACAGCGGCACCGCCAAATTCGACTTGACGCTGACGCTGACGGAGGACGAGCGGGGCCTGCCCGGCTTCGCCAGCAGCTTCGAGTACGACGCCGAGCTGTTCCATCGCCCGACCGTCGTCCGGCTTGCCGGGCACTTCGACAGCCTGCTGGCGGCGGCGCTCGCCGCGCCCGAGGTGCCGCTCGCGGAGCTGGGCCTGCTGAGCGACGCCGAATACCAGCAGCTCGCGGAGTGGAGCTCGTCGCCGGCCGAAACCGCGGCCGGCGCGGTGGTCCCGGCCGGCTCGGGGCCGAGTCTCGCCGAGCTCTTCCAGGACCAGGCGCGGCGCACCCCGGATGCCGCGGCCGTGGTTTGCGGCGACGAGGTCCTGACCTATGGCGGTCTGCTGCGGCGGTCGGAACGGGTGGCGCGGCGGCTGCGCGCGCTCGGCGTCGCGCCGGGCGTGAGGGTCGGCCTGTGCAGCGAGTGCGTTCCCGACCTGATCGCCGGTCTCTACGGCATCGTCATGGCCGGAGGCAGCTACGTGCCGCTCGATCCCGCCTATCCCGAGCAGCGGTGGGCGTGGATGCTCGCCGACTCGGGGGCGCCGGTGGTGGTCACCCAGGGACGCCTGCGCGAGCGCGTGGCGGCGGCGGCGGCCAGGGCGAAAGACGAGGGGGCCGCGGCCGAGCCCAAGGTGGTCTGCGTCGATCGCCTCGAGGGCGAGGGCGCCGCGGCCGGACCGGGTTTCGGCCGGGATGCCGGCCCAGGCGCCTGGGGCGCCGGCGCGGACGACCTGATCTACGTGATCTACACCTCGGGCTCGACGGGGCGAGCCAAGGGGGCCGGGGTCTATCAGCGCTCCTTCCAGAAGCTGGTGCGCTGGTACATGACGGAATTCAAGGTCACCGACGCCGATCGCTTCCTCCTGATCACCTCCTACGGCTTCGACCAGGCGCAGAAGAACCTGTTCGCTTCGCTGCTGGCGGGAGGCCAGCTGCACCTCGCGGCGCGCGACGTCTACGATCCGGCGCTGCTCACGGCCACCATCGCGCGCCAGGGGATCACGCGCCTCAACTGCACGCCCAGCGCCTTTGTGCCGCTCGCGACCGGTCCGGACCCGGCGGCGCTCGCTGCGCTGCGCTCCGTCTTCCTGGGCGGCGAGCCGATCCCGGTGGCGCTGCTGGATCCCTGGCGGCGCTCGCCCGGGTGCCGGGCGGAGGTCGTCAACACCTACGGTCCGACCGAATGCACCGACACGGTGACCTGGCATCGCCTGCCGGCGCCGCGGGGAGCCGGGCAGGCCGGGGATGCGGCGCCGCCGCCCATCGGCCGGCCGTTGCCCGAGGTGGCGGTGTGGATCGCCGACCGCCAGCCGGCGCTGGTCCCCATCGGCGTGCCCGGCCAGCTGTGCCTGGGCGGCGACTTCGTGGGCGCCGGCTACCTGGGCAACGCCGTGCAGACGGCGGCGGCCTTCGTCCCCGACCCCTGGAGCGGCGGAACGGGGGCGCGCCTGTACCTGACCGGCGACCTTGCCCGCTTCCTTCCCGACGGCGAGATCGAGTTCCTGGGGCGTGTCGATCAGCAGGTCAAGATCCGCGGCTTCCGGGTCGAGATCGGAGAGGTGGAGAGCGTGCTCGCCCGCCTGCCGCAGGTCCGGGAAGCGGCAGTGGTGCCGCGGCCGTCCGGCGCCGGCTCGGCGCTGCAGCTGGTGGCCTACGTGGTGGTTGCGGACCGCTCGGACCGGGAGCTGGTGCCCGAGCTGCGGCGGGCGGCCAGGGCGGCGCTGCCGGACTACATGGTGCCCGGCGCCTTCGTGGCGCTCGACGCCCTGCCGCTGACGGCGCACGGCAAGCTCGACCGCGATGCCCTGCCGCCGCCGGAGCCTGGGAGCCAGGCGAGGCACGAGACCTACGCCGCGCCGCGCACGGCGTTCGAGGAGGGCCTGGCCCAGATCTGGGCCGACCTGCTGGGCGTCGACCGCATCGGCACCGGCGACGACTTCTTCGACCTCGGCGGGAATTCGCTGCTGGCCACCCAGGTGGTCTCGCGGCTGCGCCAGCGATTCGGGGTCGAGATGCCGGTGCGGGCCCTCTTCGAGGAACCGACCGTCGCCGGACTGGCCGGCCAGGTCGAGGCGGCGCTGCAAGCGGCGGCGGCGGCAGGGGCTGGTGCGGCGGCTCCCGTAAGGATTGCGGCGGCGCCGCCCGTAGCGGTTGGCGCGGCGGCCGGTGCGGCAGCGGCCGGTGCGCCGCCGGCTGCGGCGGCCGCGGCGGCCGGCCTGCCGCTCTCCTTCGCGCAGCAGCGTCTTTGGTTCCTCGACCGGCTCTCGCCGGGCTCGGCTGCCTACAACATGCCGCTCGCGGTGCGGCTCACCGGCGATCTCGACGCGGCGGCGCTGACGGCCGCGGTCGCGGTCGTCGTGGCGCGCCACCAGACGCTGCGCACCACCTTCCACGAGGTGGCGGGCGAGCCGCGCCAGAGGATCGCGCCGCCGCCGGCCGCCGGCGCCGCCGGCCTGGCGCTGGCGCGGGTCGATCTGCGGCGGCTGCCGCAACCTCTCGCCGCGGCGATGGACCTGGCGGCGGCGGAGGTGCGGCGGCCGTTCGACCTCGCCCGCGGGCCGCTCTTCCGGCCCCTGCTGCTGTGCGTGGCCGAGCGCGACCACGTGTGGCTGGGCACCATGCACCACATCGTCGCGGACGGCTGGTCGGTGGGCATCCTGATCCGCGAGGTGAGCGTGGTCTACGCCGCGCTGACCGCGGGGCGGGCGCCGCGGCTGCCGGCGCTCCCCGTGCAGTACGCGGACTATGCCGCCTGGCAGCGGCAATGGCTGACCGGGGAGGTGTTGACAGCCGAGCTCGACCACTGGCGGGAACGCCTGGCCGGGCTGCCGCAGCACCTCGAGCTGCCGACCGATCGTCCCCATCCGCCGGCCGAGGCCATGGCCGGCGACACGCGGCCGTGCCGCCTGTCCCCGGCGGCGGCCACCCAGCTGCGCGAGCGGGCCCGGGCCAGCGGCGTGACGTCCTTCATGTGGCTGCTGGCGGCTTTCCAGGCGCTGCTCGGCCGTGTCACCGGACAGCGGGACCTGGCGGTCGGCACCCCGATCGCCGGCCGCAACCGGTTGGAGATCGAGGGGTTGATCGGCTGCTTCGTCAACACCCTGGTGCTGCGCGCCGACCTGGCTCGCGACCCCGGGTTCGGCGAGCTGCTGGCCCGCACCCGCGAGGCGACGCTGGCCGCCTACGCCCACCAGGACGTGCCCTTCGAGCGGCTGGTCGAGGAGCTGGCGCCGGCGCGGGACTTCGCCCGCCACCCGCTGTTCCAGGCGATGTTCGCGCTGCAGCGCTCGCCGGCCAGGGAGCTGCGGCTGCCCGGCCTGGCATTCGCCCTGGTGCCGCTGACCTCGCGGACCGCCAAGTTCGAGCTGGCGCTGTCGCTCTCCGAGGCGGCGGACGGCATCGGCGGCGGGCTCGAGTACAAGACCGAGCTGTTCGACGCCGCGACCGCCGAGCGCCTGCTCGGCCACTTCGCGGTGCTGCTGGACGCGGTCGCGGCCGATCCCGCCCTGCCGCTCTCGAAGCTGCCGCTGCTCACCGCCGGCGAGCGCCACCAGCTGCTCGTCGAGTGGAACGATTCGCGGCCCCAGCAGGGCGAGGACGTGATCGCCCTGTTCCGCCGCGCCGCCGCGGCGGCGCCTCAGGAGACGGCCCTGGTGGTCGCCGGCGAGCATGGCGAGGAGCGGCTGTCGTATGGCGAGCTCGACGCCTGGGCCGGCGAGGTGGCGGAGCGCCTGCGGGGCCTGGGGGTGGCCCCCGGCGTGCCCGTGGCGCTGGCCGCCTCCCGCGGTCCGGCGCTGGTGGCCGGCCTGCTCGGCATCCTTGGGGCGGGAGGGTGCTTCGTGCCGCTCGATCCGGCGCTGCCCGAGGCGCGCCTCGCCTTCCTGCTGGCGGACACCGCGGCGCAGGTCGTGGTGGGCGAGGAGGAGGCGCTGGCGGCGCTGCCGCCGCACCAGGCGGGGGTGCTCGTGCTCGGCCGGTCGGGAAGCCCTGTACCCGCCACGACTGCGGGCGCCGCGGGCGGCGCCGGCGCCGCCCGCCCCGAAGGGGTCGCCCCACTCGCCGGGCGCGGCGATCTCGCCTACCTGATCTACACCTCGGGCACCACCGGCGAGCCGAAGGCGGTGGCGGTCGAACGGGGCAACCTGGCCGACGTGCTGGCCGCCGCCCGCGGGCTGCTGCGCTTCGGCCCCGCCGACCGGATGCTCGTCGCGGCGCCGTTCTCCTTCGACATCTTCCTCTTCGAGCTGCTGTCGCCGCTGACCACCGGCGGCACGGCGCTGCTGTTCCCGCTGCGGCCGGCGCTCGACTTCGAGCGGCTGGCCGCGGCGCTGCCGCGTCTCACCGTGGTGCACGCGGTGCCGGCGACGGCGCGCCAGCTGCTCGCCACGCTGGAGCGGCAGGGGCGCGGCGCACCGGCCGCGCCGGCGCTGCGGGCGGTCCTGGTCGGCGGCGACGCGGTGCCGGCGGAGCTGCTGGCGGACCTGGCACGCCGCTTCCCGCGGGCCCGGATCTGGGAGCTCTACGGCCCGACCGAGGCGACCATCCTGGCCGCGGCCTACCCGGTGCCCCCGTCGCCGGCGGCGCCGCCGCCGCTCGCGGGATCGCCGGGCTCGGCATCGCCGCCGGCATTGTCGCCGGCGCCCCCTGCCCCGGTCCGTTCGCTGCTCGGCCGGCCGCTGCCCGGGGCGCGGCTCGAGCTGCGCGACGGCGACGGCAACCTGGTGCCGGTGGGCGTACACGGCGAGATCTGGGTCGGCGGCGCCGGTGTCGCCCGCGGCTACCTGCGCCGGCCCGAGATCACCGCCGAGAAGTTCGTCACGGCGGCCGGCGAGGCCGGCGAGGCGGGCGCCGCGGGGGGCCGCCGCTACCGCAGCGGCGACCTCGCGCGGCAGCTGCCGGACGGCAGTCTGGAGTTCCTCGGCCGCCGCGACGGGCAGGTCAAGCTGCGCGGGTTCCGGGTCGAGATCGGCGAGATCGAGGCCCAGCTGCGCCGTCTGCCGGAGGTGCGGGAAGCGGTGGTCCTGGTACGGCAGGATGCCGACGGCGGCCGCCTGGAGGCGTACGTGGTGCCGGCGCCGGGAGAGGCGCCGGGAGCGACGCCGCTCGCCGCCGGCGTCTTGCGGGCCGCGCTGGCGCAGCAGCTGCCGGACTACATGGTGCCCGCGGTCTTCGTGCTGCTCGACGCCCTGCCGTTGACCGCCAACGGCAAGGTGGACCGCCAGGCGCTGGCGGCGGCGGGAGCGGCCGCTGGCTGGGAGCGCCGGGAGCGGCGGGCCGGGACGTCCGGCGGGGCGGCCGAGGGGGCGGTGCCGCCCACCGCGCCCCGCGACGCCGTGGAAGCGGCGCTGGCGGCGATCTGGTCGGAGCTGCTGGGCCGCGACGACTTCGGCGTCGACGACGGGTTCTTCGCCCTCGGCGGTCACTCGCTGCTGGCCGTCCGCCTGGTGGCGCGCATCCGCGAGCGCTTCGGTTTCAAGCTGTCGCTCTCGGTGCTGTTCCGCGCCCCGACGATCGCCCGCCTGGCGGTCCTGCTGCGGGCCGGCTGCGGGGCGTCAGCCGCGCGCCCCGCCCTGGTCGAGCTCACGCCGAGCAGGAACGGCAGCGGGCCGCCCTCGGCGCGGCCTTTCTTCTGCGTGCACCCGGCCGGCGGCAACGTCGTCTGCTACGCCGAGCTGGCGCGCGCCCTGGGTCCGGAGCAGCCGCTCTACGCGCTGCAGCTGCCCGACCCGGAAACGCTGGGGGCCGAGCCGACGATCGAGGAGCTGGCGGCGCATTACCTCGCGGCGCTCGCGGCGGTGACCCCCGCCGGCCCCTATGCGCTGGGCGGCTGGTCGCTGGGCGGCGTGATCGCCTACGAGATGGCGCGCCAGGTGCGGGCGGCCGGTGGGGAGGTCGACCTGGTGGCGCTGATCGATCCCTCGCCGGTGGCGCTGTCCCAGGGCGCCGCCGCGGCCCGGGAGGCGGCCAGAACAGACCCGGCGGGCGAGGCCCGGCTGCGCCGCCAGTTCGCCGGCGACCTGCTGGCCTTGGCCGGTCTCGGCAACGAGGGCGCGGCGGCCGCCCGGGAGGCGTTCGGGGAGCTGGACCTGGAGCGGCCATTCCCCGAGCTGGCGGCAACGGCGCAGAAGGTGGGGCTGCTGCCCCCCGAGCTGAAGCCGGAGGACTCGGAGCGGCTGTTCGAGGCCTACCGCACCACCGGCCGGGCGCTGGACCGCTACCGCCCCGCCGGCTACCCGGGCCGATTGACCCTGCTGCTCGCCGGCCGCGGCCTCGCGGCAACCGCGAACCGGCGCCGGCAGGCGGATGCCGTGCAGGACTGGGCCTCCCTGGCGGCTGGCGGCGCCGAGATCGAGGCGCTGCCAGGCGATCACTATTCGATCGTGCGTCCGCCGGCGGTCGAGGTGCTGGCCGCCGCGCTGCGGCGGCGGCTGGCCAGGTAGCGGCGGCTGGCGGGCCTGGCCCGCCAACAGAATTCCCGCCAGAGCCCTTCTGCGGGTCACCTCAACGGACCTGAGTCACCGCTCTAACCGCGCCGAGCAAGATGGCGCCTGCCAGTAAGTGTGAGCGCCATCGGGCAGCCGGACGCACCGCACCTGGCCTCTCCCTCCAGAGCACAACTGTAGGCCGACGCGAAGGGGAGGGGTGTTGAAGGTGAGGGAATTGCCGTCCCGTGTCCCGTCTATGTAGGTAGCCGGGAGTCGCTGGCAAGCGCTCACGCCCGCCAAGGGAACATGACCAGGAGGTGAAAATGCATGCCAAGACGAGGCCCAAGACCAAGCAGAGTCGAGTGACCAGAGGGAGATCGAGTCGAGCGGCCCTGGCCGCGAGCACGACAGTTGCTTGCTGGGAGGACGATCCCGGAGATCCGGCGTTACAACCGGCATTGCAACCCATCACGGCACCGGCACCCGACCCGTCGGCCGGCCCGCTGCCCTTCGCCATTGGCGGCGTTGTTCCGCCGCCCCAAGTTTACGGCCCCGGCACCACGGAGTTTCTGTTCTATGCGGCGGCCTGCGCGCTCAGGAGGACGGCGGACTTCTGGGGCGCGATCGTGCCGGCGGGG
>DATKFK010000278.1:0-2545 GCA_035544375.1 Thermoanaerobaculia bacterium | reverse complement strand
TGAGCAGCTGGCGGACGATCCGCCACCGGCCCGCGCCGAGCGCCGCACGGATGGCGATCTCGCGCTGGCGGGCCGCTGCCCGCGCCAGCTGCAGGTTGGCGATGTTGACGCAGGCGATCAGCAGCACCGCGCCCACCGCGGCGAGCAGCACCAGCAGCGCGGGCCGCACCCTGCCGTAAAGCCGCTCCTGCAGCGGTTGGGTGGCGAAACTCTCGTGGGGGTCGAGCTCGCGCGGGAACGCCTCGCGGTAGGGACGGGTGAGTGCCTTGGCAGCCGCATAGGCGGTCGCCGGCGGGACGCCGTCGCGCAACCGGCCGAGGAAGTTGAAGTAGTTCGCCTCGTCGACGCTCGCCGGGTCGAGGTCGAACGGCGTCCACAGCTCGGCGACGGCGGGGAAACGGAAGCTGTCCGGCATGACCCCGACGACGGTGTAGGTCTCGCCGCTCAGCTGCAGCTGGCGCCCCAGGACGTGCGGGTCGGCGGCGAACCTGCGGACCCACAGCCGGTGGCTCAGCACCACCACGCGGCGGGCGCCGGGCCGGTCCTCCTCGGCCAGGAAGTTGCGGCCGAGCAGGGGCTGGACGCCGATCGTCGGGAAGAAGTCGACGGAAACGTGCGCGCCCCGAATGCGTTCCGGCAGGCCGTCGCCCACCAGGTTGAAGCCGGTGCCCAGGTTCTCGTAAGCGGCGGTGCGCGCAAAGACCCCTTGCATGCGGCCGCGCAGGAAGAAGAACTTGGACGCCGAGACGGAGTCCGTTTCTCCGTCCTGGAAACGGCGCATGACCAGCAGCAGCCGGTCGGCCCCCGGCAGCGGCAGCGGCCGCAGCAGCAAGCCGTCGGCGACGCTGAAGATGGCGGTGTTGGCGCCGATCGCCAGGCACAGGGTGAGCACGGCGATGACGGTGAAGCCCGGCTCCCGCAAAAGCCCGCGGGCCGCATGGCGAAGGTCCCTCAGCATTGACATGGCAGCCACCTCCCGATCGGTTGGCACTACGAGCCGAAAGTCGGCGAGGTTTCGGCGACGGTGCCTGACTGTCGAACGCCGCACGAAGCAGAGTCTTTTCGGCGGCCGGGCTCCAGCCCGTATTCCAGAGTTTCCGGCACAGTTGACTTATGAGGACTCGACGACGCTGCCGAAATCTCGGCCTAGCGCCCATCCATGAAGGAGCGAGAGGGATGAAAACGAAGAACAGCGTCCGCAAGATCACTCTGAGCCGCGAGACCCTTCGCCTCCTGGAAGGCGAGCAGCTCCTCGAGGCTGTGGCAGGCGTCGCCACGGCCGGCGGCACTTGCCCCTACACCTGCCAGCGGTCCTGCTCCTGTCTCACCCGCTGCCTCTAGGCTAGCAGGCTGCTGAAAAATCCCGCACGCCGCGCTTCGCCCTGCGGGTTGCGGCGGCGCGGGGCCGTCTGCGGCGTTGCCGCTCCTCGACGATGTCCGGGCATCGCCTGTGTCGCGGCGCCTGGCATCCGACCCCGCGGCGCTCGCAACGCGCCGCACGGGCTTTTTCAGCAGCCTGCTAAGGCGGCTGACGAGTCGCCGGCGGCGGGCAGCCGGCGCGCCATCACCAGGGTGCGGTCGTCGGCGAACGGGACGCCGCGCACGAAGGCATCGAGATCGGCGTCGAGCGCCGCGGCGATCTCGCCGCAGCTCGCCTGGCGGTGGCGGCGGCAGAGATCGGCGAGGCGCTCGATGCCGTATTCCTCGCCTTCCGGATCGTTGGCCTCGACGATGCCGTCGGTGTAGAGGACGAGGACGTCGCCGGGTTCCAGGCGCGCCTCGCCCGCCTCGTACCGGGCGCCCGGCAGCAGCGCGATCGGCACGCCGGTGGCTCCCAGCTCCTCGACGGCGCCGCCGGTGCGCACCAGCAGCGGCGGGTTGTGCCCGGCGTTGGCATAGCGCAGGGCGCCGCTGTCCACGGCGAGCGCGGCGACGAAGGCGGTGGCGTACTTCTCGGGCGGCGTGCGGCGGTAGAGCAGGCGCGACAGCTTGGCGCAGATGTCCTCTGGCGGCAGGCCGTCCTCGATCGGCCCGGCCGCGAACGCCTCGAGACTGGCGGTCAGCAGCGACGCCGCCATCCCCTTGCCCGAGACGTCGGCCACCATCAGCACGCACTCGCGGACCGTGCCGCTGTCGCGCCTCACCACCGCGAAGTAGTCCCCCGACACCCCCCGCGAGGGCGTGTTGCCGCCGTGCAGCTCCCAGCCGGGCAGCTCCGGCAGGCTCTGCGGCAGCAGCGCCAGCTGGATGCGGCGCGCCAGGGCCAGCTCCTCGGCCAGCAGCCGGCGCTCGGCCGCCTCTTCGGCCAGCGCCAGGTTGCGCAGGTAGAGCGCCGCCACCGAGGCGACCGAGACCAGAAGATCCATGTCCTCTTCGTTGAACTGGCGCACCGCCACCTTCGAGCCGAGGACGATCATCCCGAGGGTGCCCTCGCGCTCGAGGAGCGGCGCCGCCAGCAGGCTGCGGACGCCGGAGATCATGATGCTCTCGGCGCCGGCCAGCCGCACGTCGGTCTGGGCGTCGAGGACCAGCGCCGCCGCTCCCC
>DATKFK010000277.1:0-3031 GCA_035544375.1 Thermoanaerobaculia bacterium | reverse complement strand
TCTGGTCGACGCGCTCCACCTTGAAAGGCTGGGCCGCGTAGAGATCGACCCGCAGGAACAGCTCGCGCTGGCCCGGCGAGTTGTGCACCACGAACAGCCAGGCTTGCCGGGATTCGCGGACGGCCGGCGGCACCCCCTGACGGGCGGCGGCGCCCCTGCCGATCTGGGCCAGGGCCTCGACCTCGGCGACGGGGAGGTCGGTGATCACCCGCAGGCCGAGCGAGACCGCCACCTCGGTGCTGATGGTCAGGCGCAGACCGTGCGGCAGCCTGGGCTTGGCGGGCAGCTCCTTTTCGACGGTGCGCAAGCCGCTCTCGACCTTCTGCGCCGAGTCCGGGGATTTTCCGGCCGCCTGCTTCTCCCGGCGCCGCAGCCACCAGCCGGCGCCGAGCGCCGGCGCGCAGACCGCGGCGCCGAGCGGCCAGGGCACGTAGTCCATGATCGCGCCGGCGAGGGCGACCGCGGCCAGTCCAAACATGGCCACCATCAGGGTGTGCTCGCGAGAGTTCACGCTCAAACCTTACCACCATTCAAATCCCCCGTATTTCCGGAAGGGGGACTGAGCTACGATCGTCCACCACCATGCCGCGGTCGACGTCTCGTTTCCTGAAGCTCGCTCTGCTGGCGGCGCTGATGGGCTTGCTCGTGCTCGCGGGCGGCAGTGGGCCGGCCGCCGCCGGCCGGCGGAGCGGCTCGCGCGGGGAGGTGCAGGGTCCGCTGGGGGCGTCGCTCGACACCTACCTCCTGCAGCTCGAGGCGTTCGGGTTCTCGGGCTCGGTGCTGGCGGCCCGCCACGGGCAGCTGGTGCTCGACAAGGGCTACGGCTGGGCCGACGAGGCCGCCGGCGAGCCGTATACCGCCGATACCGTCTTCGACATCGCCTCGGTGTCCAAGCAGTTCACCGCGGCCGCCATCCTGGCGCTCGAGATGGAGGGCAAGCTGCGGGTCGAGGACACGCTCGCCCGCTTCTTCCCCGGCATACCCGCCAGCAAGGCCGGAATCACCCTCCACCAGCTGCTGACCCATACCTCGGGCCTGCCCGACGTGCTGGGTCCCGAGTACGAGCCGGTCTCGCGCGACGAGATGCTGCGCCGGGCCTTCGCCGCACCGCTGGCGCTGCCGCCCGGCAAACGTTTCCGCTACTCGAACGCCGGCTACAGCGTCCTCGCCGCCGTTGCCGAGGTCGCCTCGGGCCGCCCGCTCGGCGAGCTGATGCGGGAGAAGCTCTTCCTGCCGGCCGGGATGCATCACACCGGGTTCCTCCTCTCCCATGGAGATCGCCGCCGGCTGGCCCACGGGTACGGTCTGACGGCTCCCTGGGGAACGCCGCTCGACCATCCATGGGCCGCGGACGGGCCCTGGTGGAACCTGCGCGGCAACGGCGGCGTGTTGTCGACCACCGGCGATCTCTACCGCTGGCACCTGGCGCTGACCGGCGACCGCGTCCTGTCCCGCACCGAACGGGAGAAGCTCATCACTCCCTACGTGCCGGAGGGGCGGCACACCCCTTCCCACTACGCGTACGGCTGGTCGATCGCGGCCGCCCCCGACGGCACGCGGGTCGCGTCGCACACCGGCGGCAACGGGGTTTTCGACACCGACCTCCGGCGCTACCTCGACGACCAGACGGTGCTCGTCGCCAGCTCCAACCGCGCCGACTTCTCGGCGGTTGCGGCCGCCGCGCACCTCGAGAACCGGCTCTTTGGCCTGCCCGACCCCGAGCCGCCGGCGCTGGCGAGCCTCGATGCCGCCCGGCTCGAGCGCTGCGCCGGCGTCTACCAGCTGGCCGGCGGCGAGCGGCTGCGCGCGGCGGTGGCGGACGGCGGTCTGCGCATCTCCGCCGAGGGGCCCGCGGGCCTCGCCCTGCTGCTTTCCGGCGAGGACGACGAAGAGCGGCAGCGGATGCAGGAGCGCACGGCGAAGGTGGCAGCCGCGCTCGCGGGGGCGCGGCGGGGCGACTTCGACGCCATGATCGACCTCTTCGGAGCGCCGGCCGAGCAGATCGAACCGCCTTTCCGCCAGGCGATGCGCCGGTTCACGCGCGAGCTCGGCGCCTGGACCGGCGCCGACGCCCTCGGTTCCATCTCGATCGCGGGTTACCCATTCAGCTACGCGCGGCTGACCTTCGAGCGCGGCACGCGGCTCGTCGAGTACCGCTGGGAGGGCCCCACCGCCGAGGTGGCCCACTACCCCGAGCGGCCCGCGGCGCTGCTGTTCGTGCCCGCGACGCGCGCGCCGGCGGAGCCCGACGACACCGGCGACGTGCACTTCGGCGCCTACGACGTGCGCACCGGCGACGTGCAGCGCCTGCGCGTCAAGCTTCCGGCGCGCGGACCGGCGCTCGCGCTCGTCATGGAGACGCGCGCCGGCGACGTGGCGGCGCTGCGCGCCGGCGAGTAGCGGCACACCTGCTCGCCGCCTCACCGGTCCCCGGGTCCCCGAGTCCCAGGGTCCCCGGCGACCCGCGGCCGGCCCGTGCCGGCCGCGGTTTTCGGCTCCTGTCCGATGGGTCCTATTGAACAGCCGGCAGGGCGAAAATGGTCAGCGTATTGGCAGCGTCGTCCACGTATGCGAACCTGGCGACGCCGTTGCCCACCGCGACGGCCAGCCCGAACGAGCCGCCCTGCGCCGGGTCCACCGACAGCTGCTTGACGAACCTGCCGTCGATCGTGAACTCCACGATCTCGCTCGGCTGGTTGGGATCGGAGTTGATGACGTCGGAGTTGGCGACCAGCAGGTCGCCGTTGGGCGCCATCGCCATGCCCAGCGGCCCGTGCAGGTGGGTCGAGTCCTCGTAGATCACCCGGCCGGTGCCCGCGTCATGGGTGGTTTCGGCGGCGTGCCGGACCGCGAAAACCTTGTTGTCCTCGGTCGCGGCGACATAAAGGACGTCCTTGGCCGGATCGTAGACCAGGCCGGTTGGGCCGACGACCAGGGCCGCGGGATCGCAGCGATGCATGTAGCCGGAAGCGATCTGGGTGTGGCTCAGGATGGTGAGGCCGCCGGGGACCACCCTGGCGTCGAGGCGGAC
>DATKFK010000276.1:0-6662 GCA_035544375.1 Thermoanaerobaculia bacterium | reverse complement strand
GTGGCCCGCCCCGAAGGACACAAGGATGCGGGTTACCTCGTCGAGCTGGTCGACGCGCAGCGGATCACCGTCCTTCACTGCGGCCCCGCGATGCTGCGCGCCTTCCTCGCCGAGCCTGGCGCCGGCGCGTGCGGCTCGCTGCGGTTCGTCATCGCGAGCGGGGACACCCTCCCTCCCCGGCTCGTCGCGGACTTCGAGGAGCGGCTCGGCGCCGGGCTCGAGAACCTCTACGGGCCCGCCGAGGCCGCGGTGGACGTGGCCTCGTGGAGCTGTCGCGGCGGCGCGAGGCGGCGCTCGGTCCCAATCGGCAGGCCGATCGCCAACCTGCAGGTCTTGCTCCTGGACCGCCATCTCGGCCTGGCTCCCGCCGGCGTGCCGGGGGAGCTGCACATCGGCGGCGCCGGCCTTGCCCGCGGCTACCTCGGCCGGCCGGGGCAGACGGCGGAGAGGTTCGTTCCCCATCCTTACGCCGCAGCCGCGGGTGAGCGCCTCTTCCGCACCGGGGACCTGGCGCGGCGGCTGCCCGACGGGACGACCGAGCTCCTGGGCCGGCTCGACCACGAGGTCGAGCTGCGCGGCTACCGAATCGAGCTGGGAGAGATCGAGGCAGCCCTGCGCACGCATCCGGGAGTGCGCGAGGCGGCGGTGCTGCTCCATCACGAGGGTCCCGGCGACGACCGCCTGGTGTCCTTCGTCGGCATCGATCCGCCGGCGGCGAGGGGCGGCGACCTGCGGCCGCTGCTCGAAGGGCGGCTGCCCGAGTACATGATCCCGGCGGTCTTCATCGAGTTGCCGGCCCTGCCGCTGACGCCGAGCGGCAGGGTCGACCGCCGCGCGCTGGCCGCGCTGATCCCGAGCCTGCGGCCCGCAGAGCGCCAGGGAGTGCCCCCGCGCGATGCGCTCGAAGAGTTGGTGGCCGAGGCCTGGCGCGAGGTGCTCAAGCTCGAGCGGGTCGGGGTCCACGACAGCTTCTTCGAGCTCGGAGGCCACTCGCTGCTTGCCACCCAGGTGCTCTCCCGCATCAACGACCGCTGCGGGTTCGAGTTGCCGCTGCGCCGCTTCTTCGAGCGGCCGACGGTCGCCGGCCTGGCCACCATCCTGGAGCAGGGCGGCCTCGTGCGCCAGCCCCTCGCCGCCACGGCGCCGGCGGCCGGCGGCCCCGCAGCCACCTCCGCCCCGGCGGAGGCGCGGCCAGCGCCGGCGCCGCCGGTGGCGAGGGAGCCGCGCGTGCCCTTGCCGGCACCGCCGCTGGCGAGGGAGCCGCGCGTGCCCTTGCCGGCGCGGATGGCCCCTGCCGCGCCCCTCTCGCGGCCGGCCGAGGCGGCACCGCGGCCGGGTGACGCCGGCCTCCCCGTCGAGTGGTTGTGCCAGCAGGCGCACGTCGACTATTCCCTGGCCGTGGAACGGACCTGGACGGAGATCCAGCAGCGCTCGCTCGGCCTGCAGCTCGGCCTGCCTGACGCGCCGGACGCCCGCCAGGACTCGCTCGCCGAGGTCCGGGAGGAGGGGCGTCAGCGCCTGCGGCGCGACTACCTGCGCTACCTCGAGTCAGTCCGCGACGCCTGGAGCCGGCTGGACGGCTCCGGCCTCGACCCGGCCGCGCTCGCCCGCATCGGCCAAGGCATCGCCGCCGTGGCCTGGCATGCGGCCGCGGCCTGGGAACCGCGTCCGGACCAGCGCCGCGATCCGCAACCGGGCGTGCATCCCGAGCCGCGGTCCCGCCGCGAGCCAGCTCCGCCATCCCCTCTCGCGGCCCGCCCCGGGCCCCCTCGGCCTGCCTCCCCCGAGCGTCCCCGCCAGGGCAGCGCTCCCGGCACGGTGGCCGCGGTGCGCGCCGCGGCGCCGCGCGTCGCTCCACTCTCCTTCGCGCAGGAGCGCCTCTGGCTGCTCGATCAGCTGGAGCCCGGAAGCCCGCTCTACAACATCCCCACCGCTCTCCCCTTGGTGAACGTCGACGCGCCTGCCCTGGAGCGCGCGCTCAACGAGATCCTCCGCCGCCACGAGGTGCTGCGCTCGACCGTGCAGGCGATCGACGACCAGCCCGCGCAGCTGATCCATCCGGCCATGCCGGTGCGCCTCGAGATCCTCGACCGCCGCGCCCTCTCCGCAGCCGAGCGCACGGCCGAGACGGAGCGCCTGGCGCGCGAGGAGGCGACGCAGCCCTTTGACCTGGCGCGCGGGCCGCTGCTGCGCGCCGTGCTGGTCCGTCTCTCGGCGCAGGAGAGCCTACTGCTGCTCACCCTGCACCACATCGCCGCCGACGGCTGGTCGATGGGCATTTTCTTTGCCGAGCTCTCGGCGCTGTACCAGGCGTTCTCCTCCGGCCGCCCCTCGCCCCTGCCCGATCTCGAGTTTCAGTACGCCGACTTCGTGCGCTGGCAGCGCGAGCGGCTGCAGGGAGAGACCCTGGCCCAGCTGATCGCCTACTGGCGGCGGCAGCTCGCCGGAGCTCCGCCGGTGCTGCGGCTGCCCACCGACCGGCCGCGCCCACCCGACCAGACCTTCCGCGGCGCCCTCACCTTCTTCGCCCTGCCCGCCGCGGTGCTCGCGGCCGTCAACCACCTGGGCCAGCGCCGCGGCGTCACCCTGTTCATGAGCTTGCTGGCGGCCTACGTGGCCCTGCTCTATCGCTACACCGGCGCGGAGGACCTGGTCGTGGGCGCGCCGATCGCCAACCGCAACCGCGCCCAGCTCGAAGGGCTGATCGGCTTTTTCGTCAACACCCTGGTCCTGCGGTTCCGCGTCTCCGGCAACCTGAGCTTCACCGACCTGCTGGGGCGAGTCAGCGAGGTGACGCTCGAGGCCTTCGACCACCAGGATCTGCCGTTCGAGAAGCTGGTGGAGCAGCTCGCGCCCGAGCGCACGCTCGGTCACTCGCCGCTCTGCCAGGTGGTCTTCAACCTCCAGAACATCCCCACCTGGGGGCCTGCCGAGGAGACGGCGCCGCGCCTCGTGCCGCACTCGGGGACCGCGAAGTTCGACCTCAACCTGACCATGGCGGCGGCGCCGCAAGGGCTGCTTGGGGCCTTCGAGTACAACACCGACCTGTTCGAGGAAACGACCATCCTGCGCATGCGCGATCACCTCGCGGCGATTCTGGAGCAGGTGACGCAGGACCCTGCCGTGCGCATCCTCGATATCCGGTTGCAGGGCAAGGAGGGGGCGGCAATGGCCGAGGCCGCGCCAGCCGCCGCCGCCGACGAGGCGGAGTCTTTCGCCTTCTAGCAAAAGGGGGCTGGTTCCATGACCGACTGCCTGATCATCGGCTTCAATGACGCGAACTTCGATGACTGGGTCGAGATGGTCCACGCGATGGGTCCGCGCGGCGGCGCCTTCCGTGATCTCGACCTCACCTTCGTCGAGTTCGGCGGCCGCAGGTACCGCAGCATGGACGTGCTCAATCACTTCTACCGCCCCGCTCCCGGCATGGGCGGCAGGCCCGCGAAACCCTTCCACAACGCCGACTTCCTCTGGCCCGTGGTGCTATGCCTCGGCAGCTATCTCGATCGCCGCGGCTTCACCTTCGATTTTGTCAATCTCTTCCACCTGCAGAAGGACGAGCTGCGCGACAAGCTGCTGCACGACGACATCCTGACAGTCGCGGTAACCACCACCCTCTACGTGGCGGCGCCGCCGGTGCTGGAGGTGATCTCCTTCGTGCGCGAGCACAACGAGAAAGCCAGGATCGTCGTCGGCGGGCCCTACATCAAGAACCAGACCGCGATGATGGACGCGGCGAGCCTGCAGCAGCTCTTCCACTATCTCGGTGCGGACTACTACGTGATCAGCCAGGAGGGCGAGGCGACCCTGGCCAACTTGCTCGGCGCGCTCAAGCGCGGTGACAGCCTCGACGCCGTGGACAACCTCGCCTATCGCCAGGGTGACCGCTACGTGGTCACCGCCTGCTCTCCGGAGTCGAATCCGCTGGCCGAGAACCCGGTCAACTACCGGCTGTTCCCGCAGGCCCAGATCGGCGAGTTCATCTCCTTGCGCACCGCCAAGTCGTGTCCTTTTTCCTGCTCGTTCTGCGGCTTTCCCCAGCGCGCGGGCAAGTACGCCTATGTCGGCGTCGACCTGGTGGAGCGAGAGCTCAGCACCCTGGCCGGGCTCGGGGTGACGACGCTCACCTTCCTCGACGACACCTTCAACGTGCCCAAGAAGCGGTTCCAGGAAATCCTGCGCATGATGATCCGCAACCGCTACGGCTTCCACTGGAACTCCTTCTACCGCAGCGACCATGGCGATCGCGAGACGATCGAGCTGATGGCCGAGGCGGGCTGCGAGGGGACCTTCCTGGGAGTCGAGTCGGGGAGCGACGAGATGCTCAAGCGCATGAACAAGACCTCGCGGCGCCACAACTACACCGAGGCGATCCCGCTGCTGCAAGGAGCGGGGATCTCCTGCCACACCAACCTCATCATCGGCTTCCCCGGCGAGACCCTGGACAGCGTCGAGGAGACGATCAGCCTGGTCGAGGAGACCAAGCCCGACTTCTTCCGCGCCCAGCTGTGGTATGCCGACCCGGTCACTCCGATCTGGAAGCGCAAGGAGGAGTACGGCGTCGAGGGCGAGGCGTTCAACTGGTCGCACCACACGATGGACTACCAGGTGGCGTGCGATCTCGTCGACCGCATGTTCGCGAGCGTCCAGGGCTCGGTCTGGCTGCCGCAGTACGGTTTCGAGCAATGGAGCACTTTTTACCTGCAGCGCAAGGGGATGACCCTCGACCAGATCAAGGCCTTCCTGCGCTCCTTCAATTCCGCGGTCAAGGAAAAGCTCATCCATCCGGAGCGTCGCGAGCTGAGCCCCGCGCTGCTGTCGGCGCTCGCCGCTTCCTGCCGCCTTGACCGCACCGGCCAGCCTGGCGCCCCCGCAGCACGACCGGCCGATCTGCTTCCGGTCTCCGAGGAAATCCATGGCGACTCCCGCGAGGCGTTCAACTTCTGAGATGGCGACGATCGAGAGAGCGACGGCGGCTGGCGGCGGCGCGGCAGAGGCCGGAGGCGACCCCGGGATCACCATCCTCGACCGCAAGCTGCTGGCCGAGCGCGACTACTGGATTGCCAAGCTGGCGCGGCATCGCGAGGCGGCAGAGCTGCGGCTCGACTACCCGCGGGGGGCCCGCGACCCGGGACGCGGCGGCACGTTCGGCTTCGCACTCGACGACGGGCCTTACCGCAGCCTGACGCGGCTGACCGGCGGCGGTCCGTTCCTTCTCTACACCACGCTGATGGCGGCGCTCAAGGCTTGCGTCTACCGCTACACCGGCGGCGGCACCGTCTCGATCGGGAGCCCGGCGCGGCGTCGGGAGGACGGCACCCAGGCGCCGAACCTGGTGGCGTTGGTCGACGCGCTCGACGGGCGGATGACGTTCCGGCAGCTGCTGCTTGCGGTGCGCCAGACGCTGCTCGATGCCTATTCCCGCCAGCAGTACCCGTTCGAGCGCCTGGTCCAGGATCTGGCGGCGACCGGCGTGGAAAGCCGATGCCCCTTCTTCGACCTGATCCTGGCGTCGAGCGAGCTCCACACCCCTTGGCCGGCTGTCGCCAACGACCTCACCATACGCTGCGAACCCGCGCTGGCGAGCCTGCGCGGCAGCATCATTTTCCGCGCCGATCTCTTCGCGGCGCCCACCATTGCCCGCTTCGCCGCCCATTTCCTCCGCTTGCTCGCCGCGGCGGTTGCCGACCCGGAGACGCCGCTCGCCGAGCTGTCGCTGCTCTCGGCGGCCGAGCGCTGCCAGCTGCTGGCGGAGTGGAACGACACCGCCGGGCCGTTTCCGCGCGCCCTCGCCATGCAACAGCTGTTCGAAGCGCGGGCGGAGGCCGAGCCCGCGGCGCCCGCGGTGCGCTGCGCGGCGGCGACCCTCGGCTATGGCGAGCTCGAGCGGCGCGCCAACCGCCTGGCTCACCTGCTGCGCGAGCTCGGCGCCGGTCCGGGCACGCTGGTCGGCTTCTGGGTGGAGGGCTCGGTCGAGATGGTGGTCGGGCTGCTCGCCATCCTCAAGGCGGGCGCCGCTTACGTCCCGGTCGAAGGCGGGTGGCCGCGAGAGCGCATCGCGAAGATCTTCGCCGCGCTCGGAGTGCGCCTGCTGCTCACCGGCGCGCGCGAGCTGCGGGCCGTCTACGAGCTGCGTCCTCAGCTCGCGCGCGTCATCTGTATCGACGTCGAGGAGCCGGCGCCTCCGCCCGAGCCGGTCGAGGCCCAGGCGGTGCGCGCTCTCTGGGACCACGTCGCCGAGAGCGCCACCGATCGCGTCACCGCGGCCGGCTTTCGCAGCAGCTACAGCGGCGACCCCTTCACCGAGGCCGAGGTCGACCAGTACCGCGACCGCGTGCTCGAGCTCGCTGCGCCGCTCGCCGGAGCGCGGGCGAGGGTGCTCGAGCTGGGCTGCGGCTCATGCCTCATCGGCTACGCGCTGGCTCCCCTGGTGGGCAGCTACGTGGGGCTCGACCCGTCGCCGGCAACGCAGGCCAAGAACCGTGGCGCCGCAAGCGCTGGCCAGCACTCCAACGTCGAGCTGGTGACCGGCTTCGCCCACCAGCTCGACGGTTTCACGGCGGGCACCTTCGATCTCGTCGTGCTCGCGAGCACGGTGCAGTTCTTCCCCGGCCCCATGTACCTCAAGCAGGTGATCGGGGAGGCCCTGCGCCTGCTCGTGC
>DATKFK010000275.1:0-6034 GCA_035544375.1 Thermoanaerobaculia bacterium | reverse complement strand
CTGTCCACACCTGGCCAGCAGCTCGCGGGCACCGGTTCCTCCGGCTCGACCGCCCACAGCAGATCCAGCGCGAAATCGCCGGTGGCGAGGCGCGGCAGCAGGTCGGCAAGGAAGGCGGCGTGCAACTCGGCGGCCTGGGCGGCTGTAAGATCGCCGATCAGACGGGTCTTGACCCGCCCTTGCAGCGCCGGCTTGGTGAACAGCAGCAACCGGCGGCGCTGGCGGAGATGCTGGCGGTCAGGAGGCATTGGCGAAGATCAGGCGTGTCACCCGCGAGCGTCCGGGCCCCTGGATCGCGGCGATTCTACCGGATGGCCCGGTGGACTTCTGAGTGCGGCACTGCCACCAGGCAGCGCGAGGCAGAGCGAGGATGCGAAAGAGTCGAGGGTGCGGGTGACTGCCGGGGAGACCGCCACGGCGCCAATGGCTGCCATGGCTCCCATGGCTCCCGCGTCGCCGCCGGTGCTGACGCTGCTCACCGACTTCGGGCTGGACGACTACTACGTCGCCGCGGTCAAGGGGACGGTCTTGCGCCTCGCCCCCGGGACGCAGCTGGTGGACATCTCGCACCAGGTCGAGCCCGGCGACATCGCCGCGGCGGCGTATCTGCTCGCCGCCGCCGCGCCGGCATTCCCCGCCGGCACGGTGCACCTGGCGGTGGTCGATCCGGGGGTGGGGAGCCGGCGCCGCATCCTGGTGGCGGAGAGCGCCGCCGGCCTGCTGGTGGCCCCGGACAACGGACTGCTGACGCCGCTCCTCGACGGCGCCCGGGTCCGCGCCGTCGAGCGCGACGATCTCTTCCTGGAGGGGCCGGGCGCCACCTTTCACGGGCGGGACCGCTTCGGGCCGGTCGCCGCCTTCCTGCTGCGCGGCGGGCCGCCGGCCGAGCTCGGGCCCGAGATCGCCGACCCGGTGCAGCTGCCCCGCACTCCGCCGCGGCGCCAGCCCGGCCTGCTCTCGGGCATGGTGGTCCACATCGACCGCTTCGGCAACCTGGTCACCGACATCCCCGCCGACTGGCTGCCCGCACCGGCACCGCAGCTGCTCGCGCGCGTCGGCAGCCACACCGCCGCGCAGTTCGCCGATCATTACGAACAGATCCCGCGCTACGGCGTGGCCATCCTGATCGGCTCTCTTGGCACCCTGGAGCTGGCGATGAACGGCGAAGACCTGTCCCGGCGATGGGGCGTCATCCCCGGCGCCGCGGTGCAGGTGCGCTGGCGTTGATCCTGGCTGATTCGAAACTCTCCCTTGCGAGCGATACAATATAGGTGCCGCGAAGCCGCGAGCCGGGCGGTGACGTAAGGAGGAGCGTGTGGAAAGGACCAGGTGGGAGTACAAGATCATCAACATCCGCAGCGAGAACTATCGGCTTGACCCCAATGCGGCCCCGCAGCTGAATCAACTGGGCGAAGATGGGTGGGAGCTCGTTTCGATCACCTCCGTCAACTTCAAGACCGGCGCGACCGACAACATCGCCATGGTCTTCAAGCGCCCCGTCGCACCCACCTCGGGCTAGCAGGCGAGGCGCTCGGGCCAACCGCGCCGGCTCCCCCCTTCCGGGCCCCGCACGGGGTCAACGCGCGCGCGAGCGGCGCCGGCGGCCCCTGAAGGCCAGCGCAAAGCCGACGGCGGCCGCCAGGCCGGCGAGCACCAGCGTGGCGTTGCGGGGCACGCGGCCTGCCTCTTCGACGACCGCGTCCCTGACTTCCGCCAGCTTTTCCTCGGCCAGCCGGCGGCTGCGCTCGAGCCGCAGCTCGGCGGTGTCCTCCGGCCGCTCCGGCTGCTCCGGCCGCGCCAGGTGCCGTGATTGCCCCGGGCGCCCCGGGTCCTCGGACTTGCTCACAGGTCGTCCTCCTCGAGCGGATCGTCGGGATGGATCCGCGGCGTCGCCCGCGTGGCCGGCGGGGCTGGCCTGGCCGGCGGGCCAGGCGGCTCCGGGCTCTTGCCACCGGTGCGGCCGCCGGCGCCGGGCAGCCTGGCGTCCTCCCGGGCCGGAATCGACGCGGGCTCGGCGAGCAGGCCATGCTGCCACCAGTCGAGATGATCCTCGAGCCGCCGCCGGATGCTGGCCGCCGGGGTTTCGAGACGCCGCAGCTGGCGCCAGCCAAGCGCCGCCAGCAGGGCGGCGGCGCCGGCGAACAGCGCCGTGACGACCAGCGCCGCGGCCCAGGCCGGCAGCCAGATCGCCAGCACGGCGACCAGGGCCGCCACCAGCACGCCGAGGGTCCAGAAGCCGACGGCCGCCGCGCCGCCGAACAGCGCCAGCCCACGCAGCAGCTGGCTGCCGGAGCGGCGAAGATCCTCCCCGAGCGCCTGCGCCTCGGCGCGCAGCACCTCGAACAGGGCCTGCCCCAGGGAGCGAAAGAGCTCGATCCAACCCCGCAGACCTTCGGGCTCTTGCATGTCGCCTCTCGGCTATCTCCCCACCACCAGCTCGCCGGTCACGTACGATTCCTGCGCGCCGACGTCATCGCGGATGCCGATCGCCACCTTCTGGTCGCCGCCGCGCATCAGCAGGCTCAGGGTGTAGAGGAAGTGCTTGCCGGCCAGTTTCGACACCTCGCCGGCCGGCACGCTGATCGGCACCGGCACCTGCTGCACCTCCGAGGTGTGCCCGTCGGGATCGATGGCGCCGATGAACAGGCGCACCTTGGCGGCGCTGCCCTGCTCGCGCGGCACCAGCGTCAACTTGCCGAGCGGGATCTTGACGCTGATCGGCACCAGGAAGAGGCCGTCCGAGCGCGCCGCCGGGTGGCCGAACTCGAGGCTCAGCCCGATCGGGTTGGTCTGGAAGGGGAACTGCAGGGCGGCCAGGGTGCCGTCGCTCATCCGCGCTTCGATGCTCTTGTCGCGGTAGCCCTCGCGGCAGCGCACGGTGACGCCCTTGCGCCGCACCTTGACGGTGATCTTGTGGAAGCGGCCGTCGCCGACGTGCGGGGGCGTGTAGCCGAGCGAGTAGAAAGTATTGAAGTCCTCGGCGATCTTGTCGAGCTGGGGGGCGACGTTGTTGGCATTGATCACGTACGTGCCGCCGGTCTTCTCGGCCATCATCTGCAGCGAGGCCTGGACGTTCGAGATGTTGATCGAATCGATGTAGACGCCCTGGCCGGCGGTGGCGTTCTCGGCGCTGGTCGAGGAGTAGACGCGCAAGCCGCCGGCATCGATGGTGTAGAAGGTGACCCGGTTGGCATTGGCCTGCGAGGTCAGCTCGTCGAAACGGCGGGAGGTGTCGAACTCGCTGCTCTCGCTGATGATGCTGGTGCCCGGGTACTTGTTCTGCACGGCGTAGAAGACGTCTTCGCCGACGACCATCGGCAGCCCGTCGCTGACGTAGACCACCGCCTTGCGGCCGCTCATTCCCGCCAGCGAGGTCACCAGGTTCTTGAGCGCGTCGACGGTGAAGCTGATGTCGTTGAACGCCGCCCCGGCGTAGCCGCGGGCGAACTCCATGGCCTGCGAGCCGCTCTGCGCATCCTCGATGTTCTTCAGCACCTCGCGCCGGTCGCTTTCGCCATGCACGCCCTGCGCCGAGATCTTTTCGAGCGCCAAGAGCTGCGCGTTGACCAGGCCGGTATCGGAGGTGAACGGCTGGCGCACGTGCAGCTCGCGGTCGTAGGTCACCAGCATCACCTGGTCGCCGCGGCGCAGCTTCTGGTCCAGGAAGATGCGCAGGTCGCGCATCACCCGGTTGCGGTCGAACGGCTTCAGGTTGAAGTTGTCGATGTAGACGATCAGGCGCAGCTTCTGGTCCTCGGGGATCGGCGCCTGCTCGTAGCCGGCCGGCAGCTTCGGCCGGTGGTTGGCGGCGTCGGCGGCGGACTCTTCGACGGCGGCCGCGCCGGTGGCCTTGCCGCCTTCGACCGCCAGGAAATTGGTGATCGCCATCGGCCGCCCGTCCTCGTAGACCTCGAAGTCGCTCTTCGCCAGGCCGGTGACCCGTCCTTTCTTGTCGTTGACGTAGACATCGACGTTGACGACGTTGACCGTGACGCTTTCGACGAAGTTGTCGTCGGTGGCGGGCTTGCCGGGGGCCGCCGCCGGAGCGGCAGCCTTCGGCGCGGCGCGCGGGGTCGGGGTCGCGGCGCCGGCGTCCGGCGCGGCGGACGCTGCAACGCCGGCCGCCGGCCAGGCCATGGCGGCAAGTGCGAAGGCGGCGAGCACAAAGCCCGGCCACCGGCTGCGATCGATTCTACTCATGGTCTCGGCTCTCTTCCTGGAATCCGTCGCTGCGGCACTGGCATTATGCACGATCCCCCGCCATCTCGCCGGCGGCCGGCGGCGCCCGGGCCGGACGCACGGATCAGTCGGGCTTGATGTCCACCTCGGCGGTGGTGATCTTGTTGCTCAAGGGGTCGAACAGGGCGAAGATCAGGTGCTGGTTCGTCCGCCGCAGCGTGACCTTGTTCTGGAAGCGCACGAAGTGGCCCTTCGCCGGCTCCTTGTCGCTCGACAGCTGCAGCGGCACGACCGGGATGTCGGAACGGTTGCCGCGCTCGTCCTGGGCGGCGACGCGGAGCTCGACCTCCGAGGCGTACTTGCCGTTGAGCGGCACGCTGGTGAAGGCGTCGGTGGGGATCGCCAGGGTGAACGGGACCTCCATCTCGTGGCGGCCCTTGCGCACCGGCTTGCCGAGCTGCACCGGCATCGCCGGCGAGCCCGGCGGGTTGCCGAACAGCATGGCGCTCTCGACCATCATCGAGACCTCGGCCTTGCGCGAGCGATCCAGGAAGCTGTCGCGGGTGCGCACGCTGAGGCCGGGGCGCAGCACCTCGAGCTGGATGGTGTGACGCTTGTCGTTGCCCTGCCAGGTGGGACTGAAACCGAGCCAATAGTAGGAACGCGTGTCGGCCTCGACGTGCTCGAGCGAGGCGATGCGCAGCGAGTTGAGCAGCGCCCTGCCGCCGGTCTCCTTGGCCAGGTAGGTGAGCGTGCCCTCGTGCTCCTGCTCCCGCATGCCGAAGCTGGCGCTCGGCAGGCGCGGCGTGGTGCGCTGGGCGCTGACCTCGTTGGTCTCGATCCCGGGCACGTCGACCGGGTAGAGGGTGTAACCAAGGCGGTTGGCGGTCTCGACCAGCGGCCGCAGGACGACGTCGCCGTTCGGGAAGTCGTGCTCGGTGATCGGGCGGTTGACGTCGTTGACCACGTAATCGGTCGGCGAGAACGGCCAGCCGCCCACCAGCAGCATCATCACCTTGCGCCCGGGCGGCGAGGCGAAGCCGCGCAGCGTGCTGGTCGCCGCCGAGACGGCGCGCTCGAGCTGCCAGCTGAGCTCGGCGACGTAGGACCGCTCTTCGATGTTCAGCTGCGTGTCCCTGAAGCCGTTGCGGAAGGAGGCCCCGGGGTCGACGAAGGACGGCGGCGGCGCGGTGGCGCGGAAGTTCCGCAGCTCGGCCTGGCGCTCGAGCCCATGGGCGGGGGTGTCGATCTCGCGCTCGATGGCGCGGGCCAGCTCGCGGCTCGAGCTGGACCAGCTGGACAGCAGGTGGAGATGCCGGCCGTCGAAGGCCACCAGCGCCATGCGGTCCTCGGGGCCGAGCCGCGCCAGGTCGTCGCGCAGCGAACGCAGCACCTGGTCGCGGAGCGGTTGGACCGAGAAGTAGTCGTCGACGAACACCAGGTAGCTGGTGCCGACCGGACTGCCCGGCGCCAGGTCGGGCAGGCCCGGGACGGTGGGAGCGGCGCCCGGCTCGGGGGCGATCGCCTGGCCGCCGCGCACCTCGTTGAAGAAGTCGATCTTGATCGGCTTGCCGTCCACCTTGAGCCGGAAGTCCTCGGGCTTCAGGTCGGGGACGCGGTTGCCCTTCTTGTCCGTGACCACCGCCTCGACGTTGACGACCCGCACCTCGATGGTCTCCCCAAAGAGCGGGCCTGGCGGGGGCACCGGCACAGGCGCCTTCGACGCAGCAGCGGGCGGCGCAGCAGCGGGCAGCGGCGGCGCCGGCACCGATTTCGGTGCAGGAACCGGCTGCGGCTGCTGCCGCGGCGGCGACGGCTGCGACTGCGGCGGCGGCGCGGCCGGGGCCGCCTGTGG
>DATKFK010000274.1:0-2962 GCA_035544375.1 Thermoanaerobaculia bacterium | reverse complement strand
GGGCGAGCCGCAGCCCGACTGGGAGTTCGCCGCGGTCCAGCTCGGCCACGTGCTCGCCCGCCACCCTGAGGCGTTCGCGGACAAGAGCCGCTTCGCGATGGACTGGTACTACCCGGTGCTCGGCGGCGCGCTGCGCGGTGCTGCCGCCGCCGCGCGGCTGGCCGCGGGCTGGGACACGTTCGTGGTACCCGGCCTCGGCGTCCGGTGCGTCAGCGACCAGTCATGGGTGACGGTCGCGGAGACCAGCGAGCTCGTGCTCGCGCTCGACGCCTGCGGCCTGCGCCAGCAGGCCGCCGAGCTGTTCGCCGTGACCGGCAGGCTGCGGCACGACGACGGGTCCTACTGGACCGGCTGGCAGTTCGCCAACGAGGCGCACTTCCCCGCCGAGCGCAGCAGCTGGACCGCCGCCGCCGTCGTGCTCGCCGCCGACGCGCTGACCGGGTTCAGCGGCGGCGCGGCGGTTTTCCGCGACATTCCCGCCCCGCTCGATCTTGGCCCGTCGGCCGATCCCGAGGCCTGCGGCTGTGCCCCGGTGACCGTCAGACCCTGACGGCGAACTCGGCGAGGAGCTGCTGCTCGCCGAGCGGGGTGATCAGCACGGCGCGCGTTGCCTCGGCGCGGCGGATCCAGCCCAGGTCGAGCAGCCGGCTGGCCACCGCCTGCCCGAGCATCCCTGCCAGGTGCGGGCGACGTTCCGTCCAGTCCAGGCAGGGCCGCAGGAACGAGCGGCGGGACTGGCGCAGGGCGTCGATGTCGAGCCCGAGCGCGCCGAGCCTGCGCTCGCCCTGGCTGGTGAGCACCCAGCCGCCGTCCGCGGGGATGAGCACCCGCTGCTGCTCGAGGGCGTCGGCCAGCGCGACGCCGAGCCGCCCGGCGAGGTGGTCGTAGCAGGTACGGGCCCGCCCGAGCGCCTTGCCCCTGGTGACCCCGGTCAGTCCGGTCACGGCCTGCCGCGGGGCGATGGTGAGCAGCGCCTCGATGGCCTGGGCGATCTCCTGGCTGGCGAGCCGGTAGTACCGCTGGCGGCCGCGTTTGTGCACGCTGACCAGGCCGGAATCCAGCAGCCTGGCGAGGTGCGCGCTGGCCAGCGAGGGGGACGCGCCGGCCCGGGCGGCCAGCTCGCCCGCGGTGAGTTCCTGCCCGCCGAGCAGGGCAAGCACGAACCGCGCTCGGTGGGTGTCGCCAAGGGTCCTGCCGAGCGCCGCGAGGTCCGCGTCCGCGAGCATGTGCTCAGCCTACCCGCCATATAGTTCAATGGCCGTTGAAATATCCCCGCCCTAGTGTCGGGGCATGACTAGGGCGCAGACAGCGACGCTGATCGGCACCAGCCTCGGCTTCGGGGTGATCCAGCTCGACGTCACCGTGGTCAATGTCGCGGTGAAGCAGATCGGCGCCGCGTTCGGCGGCGGCATCGCCGAGCTGCAGTGGGTGATCAGCTCCTACACGCTGATGTTCGCGGCGCTGATCCTGGCCGCCGGGGCGCTCGGCGACCGGTTCGGCGCCAGGCGGGTGCTGTGCGCCGGCTTCGTGGTCTTCGTAGCGGCGTCGATCGCCTGCGGGCTGGCGCCGGGCATCGCGGCGCTCATCGCGGCCAGGGCCGTGCAGGGCATCGGGGCGGCGCTGCTCGGCTCCTGCTCGCTCGCCCTGCTCAACCACACGTTCACCGACCCGCGCCGCCGGGCCAGGGCCATCGGGCAGTGGGCGGCGGGCGCCAGCGCCGCCCTGTCCGGCGGCCCGGTCGTCGGCGGCCTGCTTATCGCCTCCCTCGGCTGGCGAAGCATCTTCTTCATCAACGGCCCGATCGGGCTGGCCGGCCTCTGGCTGGTCTGGCGGTACGCCCCGCGGACGCCCCCCGCGCCAGAGCGCCGCGTCGACGTGCCGGGGGCCGCGACGGCCGTCGTCGCGCTCGCCGCCTTCGCCGCGGCCGTCATCGAGGCCGGCCAGCACGGCTTCACCAATCCGTGGGTGCTCGCGGGCCTGGCCGCCGCGGCGCTAGCGGTCGCGGCCTTCGTCTGGATCCAGGCGCACACGGCGCACCCGATGCTCCCGCTGGCGCTGTTCGGGCAGCGCGGCTTCGCCGCCCCTGTCTTGACCGGGTTTCTCGTCAACGTCTGCTTTTACGGGCTGATCTTCCTGTTCAGCCTGCTCTTCCAGGAGCAGCTTGGGTTGTCCGCGCTGCGCGCGGGCCTGGCGTTCCTGCCTATGACGGCGGCGATCCTGGCCGCCAACCTGGTCAGCGGCCGGGTCAGCGCGGCGATCGGCGCGTGGGGCACGATCCTCGCCGGCCTGGCCGTGATGGCCGCCGGCTGCGCCGGGCTGCTGTGGGCCGGCCAGGGCACCGGCTACCCGGCCCTGCTGGCGCAGCAGCTCCTGCTCGGCGGCGGGCTCGGGCTGCTCGTCCCGCCGATGACCGGCCTCGTGCTGTCCAGCGCCGAACGGTCCCGCTCCGGTGTCGCCGCCGGCGCGCTGACCGCCTTCAGGCAGGCGGGCAGCCTGCTCGGCGTCGCCATCTTCGGTGCCCTGGCCGCGAGCCGCTTCTACCCCGGCCTGCACACCGCTTTGTGGATCAGCCTCGCGGTCCTCGCCGTCAGCGCGCTGGTGTCCCTGCCGCGCAGGCGGTTACGGCTTGGCGCCGGAGGTTCGTTCCAGGACGCGCAGCGAGCCGACGTGGCGGACCTCGGTGAACGCGCCGGAGTCCAGTGCCCGCCGGTAGATGCGGAACGGCGCCTGGCCGCCGTCGGCAGGGTCAGGGAAGACGTCGTGGATGGCCAGCGCGCCGTCCGGCGCCACCCAGGGCGCCCATCCCTCGTAGTCGGCCTGTGCGGCGGCGTCGGTGTGCCCGCCGTCGATGAACAGCATGCCGAGCGGCGTCCGCCACAGCCGCGCCACGTCCGCGGACCTCCCGATGATCGCGACCACATCGTCCTCGACACCGGCCGCGGCCAGCGCCCCCCGCAGCCGG
>DATKFK010000273.1:0-3857 GCA_035544375.1 Thermoanaerobaculia bacterium | reverse complement strand
CCCGCTTCCTCGCCGCGCGGCTGGCGGCGGCCGGCATCCCCTCAGAGATCGAGCGGCTCGGCGACAAGCGCGCCAACGTCTACGCGCGGCTCGACGGCCAGGACCCGCACCCGCTGGTGCTGCACAACCACATCGACGTCTCGGACGTCGACCCCAGGGAATGGATCTTCCCGCCGTTCTCGGCGCACCTCGAGCTGCCCTGGATCTTTGGCCGCGGCGTCTTCGACATGAAGAGCGTCGGCATCGCGCAGCTGCTGGCGATGATCGACCTCAAGCAGAGCGGGCGGCCGCTGCGCCGCTCGGTGCTGTTCCTGGCCACCGGCGACGAGGAGAGCGGCGAAAGCCGCCTCGGCGTGCAATGGGTGATCCGCCGGCGGCCCGACCTGGTGCACAGCTTCTGGGCGGTGCTCACCGAGGGCGGAACCGTCGAGGCCCGTTCCCGCTCGGACGTCAAGTACTGGGGCACCGAGATCGGCCAGAAGCACTTCGCCAAGCTCACCGTCTGCAGCGACAGCCGCGAGCGGCTCGAGGACCTCCGCCGCTACCTGCTGGACCGCGGCTACACCGAAACCGACCTGCACCTGCTGCCGCAGGTGGCCGACGTGCTGCTGGCCTACGCCCCCAGCCGCGACAGCGCGCTGATGCGCGAGCCGCTCATGCACCCGGAAAACCTGCTGACCGACGTCGGCGCCTTTCGCGCCATGCCGCCCTACGTGCGCTCGATGCTGCGCAACGAGGCGGTGCCCTTCCACGTCGTGCCGGCCAGGGGCGGCGGCTACCAGCTGCTGATCATGCTGCACATGCTGCCGGGAGTGCGCGCCGCCGACGTCCGCGACCGGCTGCTGCCCCCCTGGCTGCTGCACGGCCTGGCGGTGAGCTTGGACGAGGCGCCCGGCAGCCCGCTGCCCAGCCCGACCACCCACCCCGCTTTCCGCGAGATCCAGGCCACCCTGAAGACCGAGTACCCGGACTTCAGGGCCGGCCCCTTCTTCCTGTCCTGGACCGCCACCGACTCGCGCTACTTCCGCGCCGCCGGCGTGCCGTCGTACGGCTTCTCGCCCTTCTTCATCATGAGCACCGACACCTACCAGGTGGACGCGCCGAACGAGCGGCTGTCGCTCCCCGGCTTCCTCCAGGGCGTCGAGCTGTACCGCAAGCTGGTGCGCCGGCTGGTGCTCTGATGCCGCGGCCGTCCCGCCGCCACGCCCTCGGTCTGCTCCTGCTGGTCGTTGTCCTCCCGGCGGCGCTGCGCTGCGGCGCGGCCCGGGGGGATTCGCCGCCGCGCCTTTCCGAGGCTGCCGCCTGGCTGCGCGGCTACGTGCAGATCGACACCACGAACCCCCCCGGCAACGAGCGCCGGGCGGCCGACTACCTCGCCGCCATCCTGGCCCGCGAAGGCATCCCCAGCCGGCTGTGGCTGTCGCCCACGGGCCGCGCCAGCCTCTCGGCGCGCCTGACGTCTCAGCGCGGGCAGCGCGGGCCGCGCGGCAACGGGGGCGCCCTGCTGCTGCTCCACCATCTGGACGTGGTGGCGCCGGGACCCGGCTGGACGGTGCCGCCCTTCGCCGGCCTGCTGCGCGACGGCAGCCTGTGGGGGCGCGGCACCCTGGACGACAAGGGCCTGGGGATCTGCGGCCTGGCCGCCCTCGTCGAGTTGAAGCGGCGGCGGACGGTGCTCGACCGCGACGTCCTGTTCCTGGCCGTCGCCGACGAGGAGAACGGCGGCGGCCAGGGAGCCGCCTGGCTGCTCGCCAGCCACCCCGAGCTGTTCGCCGGCGTCGAAGGGGTGATCGGCGAGGGCGGACGCAACCAGTTCTCCCAGCGGCTGCTGTGGTGGGGCGTGGAGGTGGCGCAGAAGCGCCCGCTGTGGCTCGAGGTGACCGCGCGCGGGCGCGGCGGGCACGGCTCGGCGCTCAACCCCGAGAGCGCCAACCATCAGCTGATCGCGGGGCTGGCGCGGCTGCTGGCCCTGCCGGCGCACTGGCGGGTGACCGCGCCGGTGCGCGACTACCTGCGGGCGATCGCGCCGCTGCACAACCAGCACTGGCAGCACCTGCTCACCCACGTCGACGAGGCGATCGGCGACCAGGGCCCGCGCGAGCCGATCTTCCCGGGCATGGCGGGCCTGTTCCTCGACACCGTGCAGGTGACGGCCCTCGCCGGCGGCGACCGCATCAACGTCATCCCCGCCGTGGCGCGGGCCAAGATCGACGCCCGGCTGCTGCCCGACACCGACGGCGCGGCCTTCCTCGCCGCGGTCCGCGGCGCGCTCGGACCGCAGCTCCAGGCCGAGGTGCTGCTGAGCGCGCCGCCGGCGCCCGCCTCGCCCGCGTCCGGACGCCTGTACGGCGCGATCCGGCAGGTCCTGGGACGCGAGGCGCCGGTGGCGCCGATGCTGGATTCCGGCACCACCGACTCCCGCTTCTTTCGCGAGCGGCGGGTGCCGGCCTACGGGCTGTCGCCGTTCGCGCTGGGGCCGGACGACTCGGGCGGCATCCACGGCGCCGACGAGCACCTGCCGCTGGCCGAGCTCGACCGCGGCGTCGAGCGGATGCGCCGCATCGTCGCCGCCTATGCCGCGGCGCCGGGGACCCGCGACTGACAACGCTTGGCCAGGCGACGGCATATTTTTGGCACCCGCCTCCCGGCGCCGCGATGCAAGCGCCCGTGGAATCAGGTATTTTTCAAGCGGCGGCAATTGGCATATCTCTTGCCAAACCCTTCGTACGCTCAGCTTCTTTCTACTGCGGGGGGGTAATGTGATGTATTGCCATTTGCACATAAGGCGAAAAGGCCAACGCGGCTTCACTTTGATCGAAATGCTGATCGTCGTGGCGGTGATCGGCATCATCGCCGCAATGCTGATCCCGAACCTGCTCGACGCCTTTCAGAAAGCAAAGCAGAAGCGCACCATGGGCGACATGAAGGTCATCGGCACGGCGATGTTCTCCTGGCTCACCGATCAGGCGGCGGCCGCGGCGGCCGGCGCCAGCGCCAGCGTCGTCGACCTCACGCAGTACGGGACCCAGCTGGCCGCCTCCGATCTCACGACCGTCCTGGTGTCGCAATACATCCAGTCGATCCCCCTGCTCGACGGTTGGAAGAGCCCTTACCAGTACTACCTGCGCACCGACAACCCGCACGCCGCTCAGGTCATGGCGATCCGCTCCCTGGGACGCGACAAGACCGCCGAAGCGGACCAGTACACGATCACCTCCTTCGATCCCACCGATTACGATCGCGACATCATCTGGGCCGATGGCTTCATGGCGCGTTACCCGCAAAAGAGGTAACCGCCGTTGATGGAGGAGCCCTCGCCACCAGGCGCCCGCTCCGCCTGGTGGCAGCCGGCGCTGCTGGGCAGCGCCTGGCTGGCATTGCTGTTCGGGCGGCTGCTGCCGCCCGGCCGCGCGCTGGCCAACCGCGACATCCTGCTGTTCCATCTGCCGCTGCGCACCTGCTTCCGCAACCTGGCGGCCACGGGCGCCCTGCCGGTCTGGAACCCGTGGCTCAACGGCGGCCAGCCGATCCTCTCGAACCCCAGTTACGCCGCGTTCTACCCGCCGACCTGGCTCGCCCTGCCGCTGCCGCCGGCGTACGCCCTGAGCGTGCTGGCGATGCTGCACGCCGCCATCGCCTTTGCCGGCGCCTGGCGGCTCGCCCGCCAGCTGGGCGGCGGGCGCGGCGCCGCCGCGCTGGCGGCGGTCGGCTACAGCGGCAGCGGCGCGCTGCTGTCGCTGCTCGACGCCTACACCCTGTTCTGCAGCATGGCTTGGTTCCCCTGGGTGCTGGCCGCCGGCGACGCCGCGCTGCGCCGCCCGGCCGGCCGCGCCTGGCACGGGCCGGCCCTCCTCGCC
>DATKFK010000272.1:0-2773 GCA_035544375.1 Thermoanaerobaculia bacterium | reverse complement strand
AGCCTCCCGCGGGGTCCGCCGCCGGCGACGGCTGACGCGGCACCAGGTAGGCGACCAGCCGCGGCCCGGGAGCCGCCGCCGGGCTCACCGGCCCCGCCGGACCCGGACCCACCACCGCGACCACCGCCTCCCGCACTCCCGGGTGACGGGCCAGGGCCGCCTCGATCTCTCCCGGCTCGATGCGGACGCCGCGGATCTTCACCTGGTGGTCGAGACGGCCCAGGTAGTCGAGGGCGCCGTCCGGCAGGTAGCGCGCCAGGTCGCCGGTGCGGTAGAGGCGGGCCCCGCCCCCGCCCCCCGGCGGGGCCCCTGGCGCGATCGCGCCGCCCCCGCCGTTTTCAAAGGGATCGGGCACGAACCGGTCGGCGGTCAGCTCCGGGCGCCCCAGGTAGCCGCGCGCGAGCTGCACGCCGCCGATGCACAGCTCCCCGGGCACGCCGGCGGGCAGCTGCCGGCCCTCGCGGTCGAGCAGGCGGAGGCGGGTGTTGGCCACCGGCCGTCCAATCGGCACCAGCCGCCGCGCGCCGGCCCGCTCCGTGGCCCAGGACGTCACCTCCACCGCCGCCTCCGTCGGGCCGTAGAGGTTGTGCAGCGGCGCATCCAGGGCAGCGTAGTACTGCTGCTGCAGCTCGTAGGAGAGGGCCTCGCCGCTTGCCATCACCCGCCGGAGCGAGGGCAGGCGCGACGGCCGCCCGGCACGATCGGCGCCATCGAGGAACGCGGAGAGCATCGCCGGCACGAAGTGCACGGTGGTGATCTCGTGACGGGCCAGGGCCCGCAGCAGGTAGGCGCTGTCGCGATGACCCTCGGGGCGGGCCATCACCAGGCAGGCACCGGTGGCGAGCGGCCAGAACAGCTCCCAGACCGAGACGTCGAAGCTCAGCGGCGTCTTCTGCAACACCCGATCGGCGGCGGCCAGCGGGTGGCGCTCCTGCATCCAGAGCAGCCGGTTGACGATGCCGCGATGGGTGTTCATCGCCCCCTTGGGCTGGCCGGTCGACCCGGATGTGTAGATGACGTAGGCCAGGTTGTCCGGCTGCAGGCCGCTCGACCCGACCGACCGGCCGCGGCCCGGGCGCCGCCCGGCCGGCTCGGGATCGAGCCAGACGGTCGTCACACGGCGCCCTTCACACCCGTGTCTAAGGACGCCGGCCGCCGCCTCGCCCAGCCAGGGCAGCGAGCGCCGTCCTGGCGCGGGGCCGCGGCAACCGGGGAGGTTTGGCGAGGCGACCAACACCCTGGCGCCCGAGTCCCGCAGCATGAAACGGAGGCGCTCGGCCGGGTAGCCGGGATCGAGCGGCAGGTATGCCGCGCCCGCCTTGAGGATGGCGAGCAGGCCGGCCACCATCGCGGCCGAGCGCTCGGCGCAGATCGCCACCAGGCTCTCCGGTCCGACTCCGAGCCGCCGCAAATCGGCCGCCAAGCGGTTGGCGCGGGCCTCCAGGGCGCCGTAGGTCAGGTGCTCGACCGTCGCCCCGGCGGCGTCCGGAGGGGGGGCGGCTTCGGCGACGACCGCCACCGCGTCCGGAGCGCGGCGCGCCTGCTCCTCGAACAGCTGGTGCAGGAAGCGGTCGCCGGGGTGGGCGGCAGCCGTGTCGTTCCACTCCCAGAGCAGCTGCTGTCTCTCGCCCTCTCCCAGCAACGGCAGCGCCGCGACGTCGAGCCCGCGGTGGGTGCCGGCTCCCACCGCGGCGAGCAGGGACTGGAAATGGCCGGCCAGCCGCTTGATCGTGGCGGCGTCGAAGAGGCCGGTGCGGTACTCGAACGAGAGGGCAAGCCCCTGCGGCCTTTCGAGCGCATCGATGGTCAGCTCGAACTTGGCGGCCGTCGCATCCAGCTCGCCGAGCTCGATCTCCAGGCCGGCAGTCGGCCGTTGCCGCGCGGCGGTCGTGGCGCTTTGCAGCACCAGCATGACCTGGAAGAGCGGCGTGGTGCCGAGATCGCGCTGCGGCGCCAGCGCCTCCACCAGCTTCTCGAAGGGCAGGTCCTGGTTGGCGTAGGCGGCGAGGCAGGTCTGCCGCACCTGCTGCAGGAGGCCGTGGAAGCTCGGGCGGCCGGCCAGGTCGGCGCGCAGCGCGAGCGTGTTGACGAAGCAGCCGATGAGCCCCTCGATGTCCAGCCGGTCGCGGTTGGCGATCGGCGTCCCCACCACCAGGTCCTGCTGCCCGGTGTAGCGGCAGAGCAGCACGTCGAACGCGGCCAGGAGCACCATGAACAGCGTCGCACCGCCTTCCATGGCCTCGCGGCGCAGGCCCGCGGTGACCGCAGAGGGCACCAGCTCTCGGACGCACGCCCCGGCAAAGTCCGGCACCGGCGGCCGCGGCCGGTCGGCGGGAAGCGCCAGCTGGGAGGGAGCGCCTGCCAGCGCCTGCCGCCAGTAGCCGAGCTGCGGCGCGAGCGCTTCGCCGGTGAGCCACTCCCGCTGCCAGCGGGCGAAGTCGAAGTACTGGATCGGCAGCTCGGGAAGCGGGCCGGGTGCGTCAAGCAGCCCTGGCCCGGCTGGCGGCGCTCCGCGATCGGCGGGCGACGCCGCCCCGGCATCGCCGGCCTCCCCGCCGCCTCCGCTGGTGGGCACGGCGAGCCGCCGCCGGACAGCTGGCAAGGCGGCGTAGAGCGCCTCCAGCTCGCGCAAGAAGACCGTCACCGACCAGCCGTCCGCGACGATGTGATGCAGCACCAGGACGAGCAGGTGTTGCTCCGGGCCCAGCCGCAGGAGGGCGGCGCGCAGCAGCGGCCCGGTGGCGAGATCGAACGGGCGGCGGCCGAATCTGGA
>DATKFK010000271.1:0-7773 GCA_035544375.1 Thermoanaerobaculia bacterium | reverse complement strand
ACCGGCCGCCGCGCCGCCGCGGCCTTGAAACCCAGGTGGCAGGAAGCTTGCTCTTCGCTTCAGATTGACGGGGCTGGCCGGTATCGCGGGCCGCGCCCTCGGCAATTTCCGGCAAGGAGCCTGGTATGAACCCGAGACGTTCCCTCTTCGCGGCGTTGGGGCCGGCGCTGCTGCTCGCCGGTGCGTCGATCTTCCCGGCCAGCGGCGCCGGCATGGCTTATCCGAGCATCGCCCATCTCGACGGCTACCTGAGCGCGCCGATCGCGAACGGCGATTGCGTCATGTTGCGGCAACACGACGGCAGGACCTACTCGCTGCGAGGGAACCTGGAAGGCTTGCGCAGCGGCGACCATGTCCGCCTCGAAGGGCGTTTCGCGCCTGACCCGGGGTGCAACGCTCCCGGCTTCTCCGTGCTCACCGTCCAGGAGCTATGGGCGGACGACAACCACCGCGACGCCAGCTTCGATTACCGCAGCGGCGAGCCGTTCGCGCGCTACGCCGAGCGGATCGGGAGGTTCTCCGACGACCCGGGCGGCCCCGGCCAGGAGGGAGGCGCCGCCGGTGGCGGCCACGACCGCGATGCCGAGCAGGAGCATCGCGACTCTCGCGAGAACGGCGGGAACGGCGAGCTCGGCAGAGGCCGCGGCGCCGAGAACGAGCGCCACGACGGTGGCGAGGGCGAGGCGGCCGGCGACCGCGCCGGCGCCGAGCACGGGCCCCACGACGCCGATCGCGCCGATCGCGCCGATGGCGGCCATGCCGATCCCGAGCGGACCGATCGCAGCGGCCGCTATGTCTACCGGGGGCCCCACCGCCCGGTGACGCTGGTCGGCAAGCTGCACCAGGTCGAGGGCGCCTGCCCCACCCTGGCCACGACCCATGCCGTGTTCGCGCTGGACGGCGATCTGGGGGCCTACCAGGCCGGCGACGACGTCAGCGTCTCCGGCACCCTGTACGAGGGCGACCCCAACGCCCCCTGCGGCGGTCCGACCGTCGTCATCCGCGGCATCCACGGCCACGGTCGCCGCTGATCTCGTCGTCGTTCGCTACATTCACTGCGGTGGTCGCCGCTGATCTCGTGGTCCCTCCGCGGCATCCACGGCCACGGTCGCCGCTGATAGCGCCATCTGCCAAGCTCCTGCCGTCCCGGGCACCCCGGGCTCCTCGCGGGGCCCTGCGCCATATCGGCACTTGCGCTCGGTTACCGTGAGGCGTTGGCAGGCGGCTTGCTCTTTATGGTCCCTGTAGCGAGGGCTGGCGGCGCGAGATGCCGACGGCCTCACCAACGGATCAAGGAGGTGGGTATGAAACCCAAACGACGATCTCTCTTCCGAATCCTCGGACCGGCCCTGTTGCTGGCGGTCGGCCTGGTTCTGGCGACCCCGGGCGCTTCTGGCGCCTACCCCGAAATCACTCACGTCGACGGCTACCTGAGCGCCGGCGGCGGCGGCTGCCTGATGCTGCGGCAGCACGACGGCAGGGTCCTGGCGCTGCGCGGCGCCACTCGCGGCATGGCCGACGGCGATCACGTCCGGCTCGAGGGGCGCCCCGCCCCGGACCCGGGCTGCGGCGCCCCGGGCTTCGATGTCAACGTGGTGCAGACGGTGTGGGCTGACGACTACCACCGCAGCACCCTGTATGACCATCTCAACGGCGAGTCGTTCCAGCATTTCGCGGAGCGCACGGGCCGCTTCGACGAACGCCGTGACTACGACCGGGGCCGCGACAACGAGTCCCCGGATCGTCCCGACCGCTACGGCCGCTACGTGTACCAGGGGCCTCACCGGTTCGTGACGCTGGTCGGCAGGCTGCACGAGTCGAGCGGCGCCTGCCCGACGCTGAGCACCAGCTACACGACGCTGGCGCTGGACGGCCCGCTCGGCGACTACCAGGCCGGCGACATGGTGAGGGTCACCGGCGTCCTCTATGACGGCGACCCGAACGCGCCCTGCGGCGGCGCCACCGTCGTCGTCAGAGGCATCCGCGGCTACGGCCGCTAAATCCCCACCCTGAACCCCCGCCCGGGCGGGCACGCCGCCCGCCCGGGCTCATTCCTGACAGCCCTTCCAACGCTTCCAAACCAGCTCCTCCGCGCACGCCCTGGAAATTTCAGCCGAGGATCTGGCGCAGGCACGCAAGCGGCGCCGGCAGGGGCTCTTGCCACAACCAGGCGACGTCGATCCAGAAGCCGGGGACGACGGCCGAGGTGAGGACGCCGGCGGTGTGAATCCGGGTCTGGTAGCCGCCGGGCTCGAAGGTGTCCACTCGAATGGACTGGGCGTAGCGGTCCACGATCCAGATCTCCGGCAGGTGTGCCTCGTGATAGCGCGGCAGCTTCTTGCGCAGATCGATCCTGCCCGGGGAGGCGATCTCGATCACCAGATCCGCCGGACCTTCGAGGCGCTGCTCGCCCATCAGGTGCAGCCGCTCGGTGCGCACCACCAGCAGGTCGGGTTCAGGCGACCACTTCGGGTCGAGGCGCATCGCATAGCGCGAGCCCTTCACCTCGCCGCCGCCGCGTTCGCCGAGATAGACGTAGAACAGAGACATGAGGAAGGCGAAGAGGTCCTCGTGCCGCCTGGACACCGGCTCCTTGACCAGCTCTCCTCCCAGGTACTGGTAAGGGCAGTCTTCATCGGCCCAGGCGTAGAACTCGTCCTCGGTCATGGTGAGGCTCGGCGGGAGCGTTTCGGGTTCCGCGTCCATATCACACGGATTATCACAAAACGGCATCGAAGTCATGCGACTGGCACCATGATTCGACATAAATTGCCGATTCAGGAGCGATGCTCCGGCGAGTGGTTGCCGCCGGCAGGCCAGCGGCCCTTGGCCCTCAGGCGGGCTCTCAGGCGGTCCTGGCGGCGGCGGGGTCCTCGCCGCGCTCCAGCTGGGCGTCCACCAGGGCGCGGTAGGTGCCGCCTTGGGCCATCAGCTCGCCGTGGGTGCCGCGCTCGACGATGCGGCCCTGGTCCATGACCAGGATGAGGTCGGCGTCGCGGACGGTCGAAAGGCGGTGGGCGATCACGATGCGGGTGGAGCGCAGCGCGGCGAGGCTCCGCTGGACCTTGGCCTCGGTCACCGCGTCGAGGGCGCTGGTGGCCTCGTCGAGGATCAGGACCTTCGGGCGGCGCACCAGGGCGCGCGCCAGGGCGAGGCGCTGGCGCTGGCCGCCCGAAAGCGAGGCGCCGCCGTCGGCGAGCACGCTCTCGTAGGCCATCGGCATGGCCTGGACGTCGTCGTGGATCTCGGCCAGCCGCGCCGCCTCGATGACCCGCGACAGCGGCAGGGTCGGGTCGTTGAGGGCGATGTTGGCCCGGATGCTCAAGCCGAACAGGTAGGCGTTCTGGGCCACGAAGCCGAGCTGGCCGCGCAGCCAGCGCAGGTCGAGGTCGGCGAGATCGATGCCGTCGTAGAGGATGCGCCCGGTCTCGGGACGGTAGAGGCCGGCGAGCAGCCCGGCGAGCGTCGATTTGCCGGAGCCCGAGGCGCCGACGACCGCCACCAGCTGCCCGGGCTGCAGGTCCACCGAGGCGTCGGACACGACCGGCGGCGTCACCGGCGAGTAATGGAAGGACACCCCATCCAGGGTCACCCGGCCGCGCAACGCCGAGGGCCGCTGGCGCGCCTCGCTCCCCTGCTCGCGGTCGGTTTCGAGCACGTCGTTGATGCGCTCGAGGTAGCTGCCGAGCAGCTGCAGCTGGGTGGCGGTGCCGACCAGCGTGGTGAGCGGCGTCAGGAAACCGGCGGCGAGGGCGGAGAGGGCCAGCATCGTGCCCAGGGTGAGATCGCCCTGCAGCACCACGATGGCGCCGTAGATGAGCACCAAAAGCGGCGACAGGGTGCCCATCACGTCGAGAATGGAGCTGACGACGGCGTCCAGGCGCCCGCGGTCGAGCGAGACGTTCAGCTCGCGGACGAAGAGGTGGGCGCAGCGGTCCACGGCCCGGTCCTCGGCGCCGCCGGCCTTGATGGTCTCGATGCCCGAGAGCACCTGGACCTGGTAGCCGCGCGAGTCGGCCTGCGTCTGCAGGGACTCCGACATCAGGTCGCGCTGCCGGCGGCGGGTGACGAGGAAGATGGCGACGCGGAAGGCCCCGAGCCCCGCCACCAGCAGGCCCATGCGGAGGTTGGCGGCGAGCAGGAAGACCAGGTAGAGGACCACCATGACGCCGTCGAACACCCCCGAGATGGCCCCCGAGGTGAGGATCTCGCGGATGGTCGCGTTGCTGTTGAGGCGCATCAGCAGGTCGCCGGCCGAGCGCTGCTGGAAGAACAGGAACGGCAGGTGGACCAGGTGGTCGAGGAAGCTGAGGGTCATGCGGGCGTCGAGGCGGGTGCGCAGGTGCAGCAGCAGGAACGAGCGCACCAAGAGCGCCAGGAGCTTGAAGCCGACCAGGCCGGCGCAGCCGGCCGCGAGCACCAGCAGCAGGTGCTGGTCGCCGCGCGGCACCACGCGGTCGACGATCAGGCCGGTCAAGATGGGCACCGCCAGCGAGAAGAACTGGATGACCACCGAGGTGACGAGGATGCGCGACAGGAGGCCGGACTCGGCGAGCACCTGGCGCAGCTGTCCCCAGATGGGCCGGCGCTCGTCGCGTCCCGGCGAGAAGTCCTCGGTGGTCTCGAACGAGACGGCGACGCCGGTGAAGGCGCGGTCCAGCTCCTCGCGCGACACCAGCCGCCGGCCGCCGCCGGGGTCCACCACCCAGGCGCCGCGGCGGTCCATGCGCTCGAACACCACGAAATGGTTGAACCGCCAGTGCAGGATCGAGGCGGGATCGAGGAAGCGCAGGGCGTCGATGTCGCGGATCTTGATGCCGCGCCCGCGCAGGCCGTAGATGCGGGCGGTCTCGACGAGGGTCAGGGCGTCGGTGCCGAGGCGGCTGAAGCCCATGGCGCTGCGCACCTCGTCGAGGCGCACCGACTTGCCGAAATAGGCCAGCACCATGGTCAGGCAGGCGGGCCCGCAATCGGTCGCGGCGGTCTGCTGGATCTGCGGGATGCGGCGCTTGCGCCCCCCCAGGCGCAGGCCGTGGAGCGCCGGGAAGCGGTCGGCGAACGACGGCGGCGCGGGCTCGGCCGGCGCGCCCGCCGGGCGCTCGCCCGCGGCGCCCTCGGCGCCCTCGGCGCTCTTCTCAGGCATGGCCGCCGCTCCGCAAGAGGGCCTTCAGGCCCGGCACCAGGGTGACCAGGATCTTCTCCCGGCGGACCTCGACCTCGGCGTTGCCGTGCATGCCGTTGTGGAAGCGGTAGGTGCGGCTCTCGGCCTGGAAGGTGGGCCGCGGCAGGCGCGCCTTGAGGATGACCACCGGCCCGGTGAGCTGCACCGAGTCGCCGATCTCGGCCCCCAGGTAGCGGCGCGCCTCGCTCGGCCCCACCACCTCCTCGCCGACCGACTCGACGGTGAGCTTCTGGTAGGCGTAGCGGTAGCCGGAGATCTCGAAGCGGATCGGCATCCCGCGCCGCACCAGCGGCCGGTACTCGCCCGGCAGCAGCACCACCACGGTCGGCCGGTCCTGGTCGCGGACGATCGACATCACCTGCTGTCCGGCTGTGAGGTACTGCCCGGGGCGCACCCGCACGTCGCTCGCCACCCCGTCGGTCGGCGCGCGCAGGGTGCGTTCGCCCAACCGCTCCGACGCCAGCTGGCGCTGGGTGCGCAAACCGATCAGCGCCTGCTCCGCCCCGGTGTCGGAGGGGTCGCGCAGGCGGTTGAGCAGCTGCAGCTCGAACTCCTGGTCCAGGCGCGCCAGCTCGGCCGCCTCCTGCGCCTCGTGCAGCCGGACCAGCACCTGGCCGGCACGCACCCGCTGGCCGGGCGCGACCTCCACGGCGCCGACCGTGCCGGCGGTCTCGGCGGTGACGTCGTCGCGGGTCCCCATCCACACGACCGCGAGCCCCGAGGCGTATTCCTTGACCTCGCCGACGGCCGTGAAGATCAGCGCGCCGACCAGCGCGGCGAGCAGCGACCAGTAGGTCCAGCGCGTCCAGGCCGGCGAGATGTGCAGCGGATCGTGCGCCTCGTTGAGGGTCTGGTAGCGCTCGAGCGCCTCGCGCCGGAACAGGGTGTCGTCGCCGAGCACCTCTTCGGGCCGCGGCGGCGGCAGGAACGGCGCGGCCGGGCCGGCCAGGCGCTCGAGCTGCTCGAGCTGGGCGGCGCCGAACTCTGCCTCGCGGGCGGTGCGCACCGCCACCAGCACCGCCAGCACCCTGCCGTCCTCGTCGCGCACCGGCACCGCGACGAGCCGCTCGGAGCCGTCGCCCTCGGGGTCGTCCGCCTCCCGGTCGTAGCGCGAGTCGCGCCCGGCGCGGGGCACCAGGAGGCCGATGCCGCTGCGCAGCACGAAGCTGGCGATGCCCACGGCGGCGCTGTCGCGGCGCTCGCCGCCGGTGGCCCGGTCGCGCGTCCACAGCGTGTCGTCGTGGGGGTCGTAGAGCAGGCAATAGGCGCGCTGGGCGTCCACCGCCTCGCGCGCCGCCTCGGCCAGCACCTCGGCGCGCTCGCCGAGGCCCGCCTGCAGGGCGAGAGCGCGCAGCACCTCGGAGATCTCCAGGCGGGAGCCGCGCGGCGGCGGCGGGACGCCGAGGCCAGGGGCCGTTCCCGCGGCCGCGGCGAGGGCCGCCGTCTCGCGGCGCGCCTCGTAGAGGCGAACGGCGTTGCCGATCAGGGCCGCCAGCTCGTCGAGCGCCGGCGGCCGCTGGCTGAGGTAGAAGATCCGGTCCTCGGCGATCAGGTCCTGGAAGAGGAGAGGGTCGGGGCCGCCGGCGGCGACGATGTGGAGGGGTTGGAGGGGGGCCGGCGATGCGCCCGCCAGGTTGGAAGGCGTGGCGGCCGTGCCGACCGCGCCGGTGGCGCCGGCAGTGCCGACGGCGCCGACCGCGCCGACCGCGCCGACCGCAGCCAGGGCATCGTCCAGCTGATGGCCGGCGATCAGCTGGCGGGCCTCCTCGCCCTGGTAGCGCTCGCCCAGGCAGACGACGGCGACCTGGGCCGGCTGCCCGCCGCCGAGCGCCCGGCGGACCGACTCGGCGTCGGCGCCCGGGCAGACGATCACCTCCAGATCGCGCCCGGGCCGCACCGCCCGGATGCTCTGGACCAGCCGCGCCAGGCGGCCGCGCAGGGCGTCGGCGTCCGGGTGATCGAAGCCGACCAGCAGCACGGCGAGCGGCTCGGCCGGGGACGTGAAGCGGTGGAAGGCGGCGACGGGGTCGGACATGGGGGGCGTGGCGTCGTTGGCGTCTGGCGGGCCGTGATCTCAGCAGGCAGCAGGCTGCCGCAAGATTCCAGTGCCGCGAGCGTGGTTTTTCGCCGACCTGCGAGCGTGGTCTTTGAGCAGCCTGCTAGAGTGTTTGTCGATGCGCATGCGCGTTACCGGTCTTGCCGTTGCCGCGCCGCTCGCCGCGGCGCTCCTGGTCCTGGGGGGTTGCTCGCGAGCCCCGGCGGGGGAGGTCGGCGTCTCCGGCATGGTTTCTGGCCCATCGTCAAGCCAGGCATCAGGCCCATCGTCGGAGCGCGTGCCCACCCCATCGCCGGCCCAGCCGCCAAGCGCCCAGCCGCCAGGCCAACCGGCCGGCGCAGCCGCCGGCCCTTCCAATAATTCTGCCACGTTTCCGCCCCCGGCGTCCGCGGCGGCGGCTGCCGGAGGCCCCGAAGCGCCGCTGGCAGGCGCGGTCCGCAGCGGCCCGTCGTCCCGGCAGGCGGGGTACGTCGGCGTGGTGCTGGCACGCCAGGCGGTCACCGTGGCGGCCGAAGCGGATGGGCGGCTGGCCTCG
>DATKFK010000270.1:0-6388 GCA_035544375.1 Thermoanaerobaculia bacterium | reverse complement strand
CGGACTGGCCGCCGCCTTCGTGTTCGGCCTGCTGTTCGTGCGCGGCAGCCTGCGGGTCGATCTCGCGCGCTTCTTCAAGATCACCGGCATCGCCCTGCTGATCTTCGTCGCCCAGCTGCTGATCGACGGCTATCACGAGCTGGCCGAGGCAGGTTGGCTGCCTGCCAACCAGGCCTCGATGGCGGCCATTGGCCCGCTGGTCAAGAACGAATTCTTCTTCATCGTGGCGGTGCTGGCGCTGCCGCTCCTGATGCTGCTGGTTCCGGGGAGCGCGGCGCGCCCGGCGGCCCCACCGGTGGCCGGCACGGTGGCCCAGCCCGCCCCATCGACGACCGGCGCGGCGGTCCGGCTCGAGCGCGCCACCGCGCAGCAGCAGGCGCGGGCGCGCGTCTGGGGCGGCAGCCTGGGCGTGGCGATCCTGGCGGCGCTCGGCCTGGGGTTCGTCTACTCGCGGCCGCCGGCCGCGCTGTCGCCGGCGATCGCGGTGCAGGTGGGCGCCGACGGGTTGGTGAGGCTGCCGGTCGCCGGCTTCCAGGGCAGCACCGCGCTGCGGCGCTACGTGGTGACCATCGCGGGACGAGGCGGGCGCGGCGAGACCGGGACCGTGGTGCGCTTCATTGCCGTGCCCTTGGACGATCCGCGCCAGGCCTCGACGAGGATCGCGACGGCTTTCGACGCCTGCGAGATCTGCGGCCCCAAGGGCTATTACCAGGAGGGCGGCAACATCACCTGCCTGCATTGCGGCTCGGCCATCTATCCGCCCAGCATCGGCCAGCGCGGCGGCTGCAACCCGATCCCGCTGCCCTCGCGCCGCGCGGGTGACGAGCTGCTCCTGCGGGCAGCCGACCTGGCGGCGGGCGTGCCGCTCTTCGGCGGTCCGCCGGGAGCCGCGGCGCCGCATCACGCGATGTAGGGCCGCCGGTCCAGGCCGACACCTTCATGTACGCCCGCCTGCTGCTCGAATCGCTGCGCCGCGGCACCCGCCGCAAGCTGCTCGCGGTGACCGCGGTGGCGCTGGGAACGCTGGGCGCGACCGCGCTCGGCGAGGTGATGCTGGCCTCGGGCGATCGCGTCGCGGCCGAGCTCGCCTCCTACGGCGCCAACCTCGAGCTGGCGCCCGGACCGGGACGCGAGACGCTGGCGGTCGGGCGGCTGCCGGCGGTGCGGCGGATCTTCTGGCGCAACAACGTCGTCGCCCTGGCGCCGCTCTATCCGCTGCGCCTGCGCCTGTCGGCGGCCGGCAGCGCCGCGCTCGGCGCCGTACCCGGCAGCGCGGCTGGCGGCCCGGCACCGGCACCGGCGATCGTGGAAGTGGTCGGCACCTGGTTCCACCACCCGCTCGAGCGCGGCTTCGCGACCGGCCTGCCCGCCACCCGCCCGACACTGCAGGTCGCCGGGCGGTGGCCGGTCGACGATCTGGCGGACATGGACGGCGCGGCGGCGGGAGGTGCTTCCGGACCGGCGGCGCCGCGCGGCGCCGGCGAGCCGCCGGAGCGGGCGGAGGCGGTCGTGGGGCGGCGCCTGGCGGCGCGGCTCCGCCTGGCGGCCGGCAGCCGCTTGCGGGCGTCGCTCGGGGACCGGTCGGCACTGCTGGCGGTGACCGGGATCGTCACCAGCGGCGGCGAGGAAGACGACCAGGCGTTCGTGCCGCTGGCGGCGGTGGCGCGTCTCGCCGGACTGCCGGGGCGGTTCGTGCGCGCCGAGATCTTCGCCCAGACCAATCCCGAGAGCCGCAACCGGCGCGATCCGCGCCTCATGACGCCGCGGGAGTACGAGAAGTGGTACTGCACTGCCTACCCGTCCTCGGTCGCCTTCCAGCTGCACCAGGCGCTTCCCGAGGCGGAGGCGCGGGTGGTCTCCGGCGTCACCGCCGCCACCGCCGACGTGCTGGGCAAGCTGCGCGTCGTGCTGCTGGCGCTGGCCGTGGTGGCGCTGGTCGGCGCCGCCGTGGGGGTCACCGCCGCAATGACCGCCACCGTGCTCGAGCGGCGGCTGGAGGCCGGGCTGATGGTGGCGATCGGCGCCGCCCGCCGGCGGGTGGTGGCCTTCTTCCTGCTGGAGGCGGCGCTGCTGGGCGGCCTGGGCGGGCTGCTGGGCGGCGGCCTCGGGCTCGCCGCCGGCCGCCTGCTGGGGTCCGGCGCACTGGGCATCGAGGTGCCGTTCGAGCCGGTGCTGCTCCCCTTCGCGGTCCTGCTCGGTCTGGCCGTGGCCGTGGTCGCCAGCGCGCCGCCGGTCTTCCGGGCGCTCGGCCGCTACCCGGCGGCCCTGCTCAAGCGAGCCACGGCGTGATCGCGCGCCTGGTGCTCGCCAGCCTGAGACGGCGGCCGCGGCAGCTGGCCCTGATCCTGGCCGCGGTGATGGTGGCGGCGGGGACCGTGGCCACGCTCGCCGGCTTCTCGGCGCGCGCCGCGACACGAGTGGGCGCGGGCCTGGCGGCATTCGGCCCCAACCTGGTGGTGCGCCCGCAGATCGGGGAGGCGGCCGGCATCCCGGCCGCGGCGGCGGCAAGGATACGGCAGATCCCGGGGGTGCTGTCGGTGCTGCCGGCGCCGTCGGCGCTGTCGGCAGCCACGCCGGCCGCCGGCGGCGGCGCCTCAGGCGGCGACGAAATGCAGCAGCGCCTGGAGGTGCGTGCCGAGCCGGCGCGGCTCGAAGCGGTGGCGAAGGCGATCGAGGAGCGGATCGAAGGGGTCGAGGCGACGCCGCTGCGCAGGGCCAGCGCCTCCGACGCGCGGGTGACGCGCCGCCTGACCCTGGTGCTGCTGGCGGTCAGCGGCGTCTCCTTCCTGCTGGCGCTGGTTTCGGTCGGCGCCGCCACCGCGGCCCTGGTCGGCGAGCGCCGGGTCGAGGTCGGCCTGATGCTGGCGCTGGGCTACTCGGCGCGGCGTGTCGGCGGCCTGCTCGCGATCGAGCTGCTCGCCGCGGCGCTGGTCGCGGCGCTCGCCGGCGAGCTGCTGGGCGAGGCCGCGGCCGGCGGGCTCGAGCGGCACCTGCTGGGCGGCGCCGGGGGGCTCGTCCTCACCTGGAACGGCCTGGCCGCCGCCGCGGCGACGGCGGTGCTGGTGGTCGGCGCCTCGCTGGCGGTGGCGCTTCAGCGGATCGGGCGGCTGGACGCGGCCGTGATCCTGCGGGGGGAGTGAAGAGAGCCATGCCGCTGGTCGAGATCGAGGGCCTGAGCCGACGCTTCGGATCGCTGCTGGCGCTCGACGAGCTGTCGCTCGCCATCGCCTTGGGCGAGTGGGTGGCCGTCACCGGCCCGTCGGGCTCGGGCAAGACCACGTTGCTCAACGTCCTCGCCGGCCTGGACCGCCCGTCGGCCGGCAGGGTGCGGGTCGGCGGCGTCGACCTCACCGCGCTCTCCGGCAGCGACCTGGCGCGCTACCGCCAGCAGACGGTCGGGCTGGTGTTCCAGCAGTTCCACCTCATTCCCTACCTCAACGCGCTCGAGAACGTGATGCTGGCCCAGTACGTCCACAGCACCACCGACCGCGGCGAGGCCGAGGATGCGTTGCGCCGGGTGGGCCTTGGCGAGCGGCTGGATCATCTACCCAGCCAGCTGTCCGGCGGCGAGCAGCAGCGCGTCTGCATCGCCCGCGCGCTCATCAACCAGCCGCCGCTCATCCTGGCCGACGAGCCCACCGGCAACCTCGACGCCGTCAACGAGGCGGTGGTGATGACGCTCCTGGCCGACCTCAACCAGCGCGGCCATACCCTGGTGCTGGTGACCCACGACCCGTCGATCGCCGCCCGTGCAGGCCGCGAGATCCGCCTCGAGCACGGCCGTCTCGCCCGTCTCGAGGACCCCGGCGGCGCCGAGCTGCAGGGCGTCCTGGTCGAGCTGTGGCGGGCCCTCGCCGAGGACGACCGCCCGGTGCCGGTCACCGCCCGCGGCATCGCCGACCTCTTGGCGCAAGGCCTGCTGGCGTTCGCCGATGGCCGCATCGCCTTCACCGACCGTGGACGCGGCCAGGCGGCCGCCGCCGTGCGCCGAGTCCGCCTGGCCGAGGCGCTCCTGGCCAAGACCATCGCCCCCGGGGCCGTCGCCTCGCAATGCGGCCGGGCCGCCCCGATCGCCGCCGGCTTCGAGGACCAGGTCTGCGCCTTCCTGGGCCATCCGACGGTCTGTCCGCACGGGCGCCTCATTGCGCCGGAGGGCGAGGGCTGCTGCCAGCCGCCGGCGGCTGGCGCCCAGCCGGCGGCGGCCAGCTCGCCGCCCTGAAGGCAGGCGAGCCGGCCGCGGGAGGTGCGGCCTCAGGGGCAGGTGGCGAAGGCGTTGGTGTCCTGCACCGGCGCGGCCGCCTGGTTGAGGGGATTGAAATACACCTTGGTCTTGCCGGTCGAGACATCGACGACGGTGACGGTGAACTGCACGTTGGTGGTGGCGGCGAAGAAGACCCAGTAGGTATTGCTGAGCGAGCAGCCGTTGATCACCTTGATCAGCATCTCGATGTTGTCCGACGAGAAGAAGTAGAAGAGCCCCGAGCTGGGGTTGGCGGCCAGCGGCACCGAGGTGCCGACGCCGTTCATGCTGCTGGTCACCCAGGATGCGGTGACCTTGAAGCGCCCGCCGAGGCACAGGGTATTGGCGTCGGCGACGCAGGTCCCGGGCGTCGTGTCGGTTGCGGCATCGGCCTCGGCGCTATAGGCCGAGTCGCCGGCCGCGTTCTCCGCGCGCACGCGGAACCCGTAGCCGGTCGCCGGCAGCAGCCCGGAGACGGCGGTGCTGGCGCTGCCCGCCGGGGCGAGGGGCAGGACGTCCTGGAACGGGCTGCCGTCGAGCACCCTGCTCTGCACCCGGAAGCCGGTCTCGTCGGTCGAGTTGCTCTTCCAGGCGAGGTTGATGGCGGTGGTGCCGGCGCTGGCCGCGGTCAGGTTCGAGGGCGCGGCGGGCGGGCCGCCCGAGCCGCCGTCGGTGTTGGTGATGGTGAGCACGGCCGCGGACTGCGTCCCCAGGCTCGCCCCGCCCTGGGGCGCGCTGAGGGTCAGGTTGGCGGTATGGCTGCCGTCCGCAACCCCGTCGTCGAGCACCGCGACGCTGAACGTCTTGGCCGCCGTGTCGCCGGCTCCCCAGTTGAGGGTGCCGGAGGTCGCCGTGTAGTTCTTGCCGGCCGTGCCGGTCCCGTTGCTCGTGGCGTAGTGGACGCTCACCGCTCCCGAGCTGCCGCCGGCGCGGCCGACGGTGATGGTGACGGCGCCGGCGTTCTCGGCGACGCTGTAAGCGGCGGCGCTGAAGGCCAGGCTGCCGGCGGCGGCCGGCCGGTCGTTGTCGGTGATCGACAGGACCGCCGTCGCCTGCCCCAGGGTGGCGCCGCCGGTCGTGTTGCTGAGCGTCAGGTTCACGGTGTGAGTGCCGTCCTGCACGCCGTCGTCGATCACCGGCACGGTGAAGCTCTTCTGCGACGAGTCCTTGTCGGCCCAGGTGACGGTCCCGGACGCCGGCGTGTAGTTGGTGCCGGCGACCGCGGTGCCGCTGCTGGTCGCATAGCTGACGCCGACCGCGCCGCTGCTGCCGCCGGTGCGCTGCAGGGTGATCGTGGCGTGGCCGCCGGTCTCGGCCTGGCTGTAGCCGGCGGCGGTGAAGCCGAGCGCCCCCGGCGAAGAGGAGCCCTGCACCACGATCGCGCCCATCATGTAGTAGGGAGCGCCGCCGTGGACCTCGCAGTGGTAGTTGATGGTGCCTGCCTGGTTGAAGGTCAGCGTGAAGGTCCAGTTCATTGCCGGGTCGCCGTTGCCGCCGTGGCCGTCGCAGCCGTTGGCGCAACGGAAGCTGCCGTCGTCCGCGGCCACGTTGTGGTTATAGGGGCTGGAATTGGTCCAGGTCACCGAGTCGCCGACGTTGATCGTCAGGTTGCTCGGCACGAAGGTGAGAGACGCGGTGGCACTCACGTTGTAAGTCGTCGCCTGGACAGCCGGGGCGAGCGCGAACGCGAGAGCGAGCGCGAGAACGATGCCGGTGACGGCGGCAAGCCGCCCCTCCGGCCACGAAGCACTGTAGCTGCGCATGATCGATGCCTCCTAGGAACGTCATTGAATGAGTCCCTGAAACCAGGCACCGGGTTCAGATCCGAGAGGAAACGGCAGGTCGGCTCGACGTGGACCGGCGTGCGCCGGCGCCCGCCGTGGTGCGCGGCCGTGCTCCGGTCCGGCTGGCTGCTAAGGCGCTGTGGTCAGCGGACCGCTTTGGGGTCGCGCTCTCGTGCCAGGCGGTCCAGCTCGGCGGCGAGGTCCTGGTGGGCGGGAACCACCCGGCCGATCCGACCAGGCGGTGGGCGGAGCCCTGAAGCGCCTGGCCGTCCCGGCGAGCGATGGCGCCGCCGATCTCGGCCGCGAGCAGCGCGGCGTCGGCGAGGAAGGCGTCCACGTCGAACCACGGGACGCTCTGGGCCCC
>DATKFK010000269.1:0-10534 GCA_035544375.1 Thermoanaerobaculia bacterium | reverse complement strand
GGGCATCGGCGGCGCCGGCATGAGCGGCATCGCCGAGATCCTGCTCGAGTACGAGCTCGCGGTGTCGGGCTGCGACCAGGTGGCGTCGCAGGTCACCGACCGCCTGCGCCAGCTCGGCGCCACGATCCACGAGGGCCACTCGCCCGAGCACCTGGAGGACGTCGAGCTGGTGGTGATCTCTTCGGCGGTGGCGGAAGGCAGCCCCGAGGTGCAGGCCGCGCGCCTGCGCGGCATCCCGGTGGTGCGGCGGGCGGAGATGCTCGGCGAGCTGATGCGCCTGAAGTACGGCATCGCCATCGCCGGCACCCACGGCAAGACCACCACCACCTCGCTGATCGGCACCGTGCTGACCGAGGCGGCGCTGGATCCGACGGTGATCGTCGGCGGCCGGCTGCGCCTCTCCGGCACCGGCGCGCGGCTCGGCCGCAGCCAGTACCTGGTGGCGGAGGCCGACGAGTTCGACCGCAGCTTCCTGCGCCTGACGCCGGTGATCGCCGTGGTGACGACGATCGACCGCGACCACCTGGACACCTACCGCGACCTGGGCGAGATCGCCGACGCCTTCGTCAGCTTCGCCGGCCGCGTGCCCTTCTTCGGCCGGGTCATCGTCTGCCTCGACGATCCGCAGGTGCGCCAGATCCTGCCGCGCCTCGCCGACCGCCGCATCGTCACCTATGGCTTCTCGCCGCAGGCCGAGCTGTCGGCGGTGGACGTGGAGCCGCTCGCCTGGGGCAGCCGCTTCGCGGTGCGCAGCCTGCGCGGCGGCTTGCTGGGGCAGGTCGAGCTGCCGATACCGGGCCGGCACAACGTCCTCAATGCGCTGGCCGCGATCGGCGTCGGCCTGACGCTGCGCATCGGCTGGGACGTGATCGCGGGCGCCCTGGCCGGCTTCAAGGGCGTCCACCGCCGCTTCGAGCCGATGGGGACCTGGCACGGCGCCGCGGTGGTCGACGACTACGCGCACCACCCGACGGAGGTCGCGGCCACCCTCGATGCGGCGCGCCAGACCTTCCCCCGGGCGCGCGTCCATGCGGTCTTCCAGCCGCACCTCTTCTCGCGCACCCGCGACCTGGCCGAGGAGCTCGGCAACGCCCTGCTGGGCGCGGACCAGGCGGTGGTGACCGACGTCTACCCGTCGCGGGAGGCGCCGCTGCCGGGGGTCACCGGCGAGCTGGTGGTCGCCGCGGCGCGCCGGAGCGGCCACCGCAACGTCGCCTATTGCCATCACTGGCGCGAGGTGCCGCCGCTGCTGGCCGCCGAGGTCGCCGAGGGCGACGTCGTGCTGACGCTGGGCGCCGGCGACATCAACCGCCTGGCGAGCCGCCTGGTGGCGGAGGGCGAAGGATGAGCGCCCTCGCCCTGGGCCGCGGCTTCGCGGCGGGTCGCTTGGGAAGCGGCAGCTTGTTGGCGAGCCTCTTCGGCGGCGGTGACGTGCTGGGCGGCGGCTTGGCCGGTGCGGCGATGGCCGGTGCGATCGGCGACGGCGGCCTGGCGGCTGCCGGCGGCCCGCCCGGCGCCGGCCGGGTGCTCGACTTCCGCCGCCGCGGCGCGCCGCCGCGCCGCCGCCGGCGCAGCCCGCTGCTGGCGCTCGGCAAGCCGCTGGGGATCGCCGCGGCGACGGTGGCGCTGCCGCTCGCCCTGGCGGCCTGGCTGCTGACCTCGCGGCAGTTCCAGCTGCACCGCATCGTCGTCGACGGCCCGGCGTCGTCCGCGTCGCCGGCAAGGCCGGCAAGGCCGGCGTCGTCCGCGTCGCCGCTCCGGCCGGCGTCGTCCGCGTCGATGCCCCGACCGGCGTCGTCCGCGGCGATGTCCCGGCCGGCGCGGTCCGCGCCGTCCTCGGCGCCGCCGGCGTTGGCAGCGATGGCGCCTGCCGCCGCCGCGCCGCGGGTTCCCGCCGCCTGGGTCCGGGAGGCCCTGGCGCCGCTCGTCGGGCGCAACCTGCTGCGGCTGCCGCTGGCCGAGGTGCGGCTGCGGCTGGCCGCCAACCCCTGGATCGCCGCCGTGGAGGTTGCCAAGGAACTGCCAGACCGGCTGCGGGTGACCGTCGCCGAGCGCCGGCCGGAGGTGCTGCTGCGCCTCGGCGCGGCGCTGCTGTACGCCGACGCCGCGGGCCGGCCGATCGCGCCGGCCGGCCCGCGGGCGGCGGGGGCGGCAGGGTCGGCGGGGGCAGGGGCGGCCGGGACGGCAGGAGCGGCAGAGGCGGCCGGGACGTCGGGAGCGGCAGGAGCGGCCGGGACGGCCGGGATGGCAGGAGCGGCAGAGGCGGCGGCCAGCGGGCACGGGTTGCTGGTGGTGAGCCTGCCGCCGGCGCTGCTCGCGGGGCCGCGGCCGCCGGTGGCGGCCGCGCCGGGCTCCGGCGAGGCGATGACCGCCGGCAGCGCTGCCGCCGCGGGCGTCGCCGGCGCCCTGCGGCTGGCGGCGCAGCTGCGCCTGCTGCGGCCGGAGTGGACACCGTCGCTGTCGCAGATCGACGTGGTGGACGAGGACGACTTCCAGCTGCACATCGCCGCGTTGCCGTGCCCGCTGCTGGTGCGGGGCAGCCGCCTGGCCGACAACCTGGTTCGTTTCGAGCAGTTGCTGCCCGAGCTCCGGCGCCGCTACCCGGCGCTCGCGGCGGTCGATCTGCGTTATTCGCGCCGCATCGTGGTGCAGCCGGCCAGGGCGGCAACCGCTACGGCAACCGCGGCGGCCAAGGCGAAGGCCGCGATCGAGGCGGCACCGCCGCCGCCGCCATCGGCGCCATCGGCGACATCGGTGCCGGCGTCGCCGGCGTCGCCGGCAACAGCAAGCAGCCGGGCTTCAGCAACCTTTTAGCGGGTTGGAGGGATTCGAGACATGGCCAAACCGGAACCTTACTTCGTGGGCATCGACATCGGATCCTCGAAAGTGGGCGTGCTCATCGGGCAGCGCGACGGCAAGGGGAGCATGGAGGTGGTGGGCAAGGGGCTCGCTCCCAACCGCGGCACCCGCAAGGGCAACATCGTCAACGTCGAGGCGACGGTGGAGGCGCTCAAGCAGGCGAGCGAGGAGGCCGAGGTCATGGCCGGGGTCGAGATCTCGCGGGCCTACGTCGGCGTGGCCGGCGCCGACATCCGCAGCGTCAACTCGCGCGGCATGGTGTCGGTGTCGCGCAAGGACCGCGAGATCACCCGCCAGGACATCCAGCGCGTGCTGGAGGCGGCGCAGTCGGCGGCGCTGCCGTCCGACCGCGAGATCCTGCACGCCGTGCCGCAGGAGTTCATCGTCGACGAGCAGGGCGGCATCGACGATCCGCTGGGCATGCTGGGCACGCGGCTCGAGGTGATGGTGCACCTGGTGACCGGCAACATCACGCGCTCGCGGACGCTGCTGACCTGCGTCAACCGCGCCGGCGTCGAGGTGGTGGAGATGGTCTTCGAGCCGCTCGCCACCGCCGAGGCGGTGCTGTCGCCCGACGAGCGCGAGCTGGGGGTGCTGCTGGTCGACATCGGCGCCGGCACCACCGAGTACGCGCTCTTCTGCGAGGGCGAGATCCAGTACAGCGCGGTGGCGCCGATCGGGGCCGGCCACTTCACCAACGACCTGGCGATGGTGCTGCGGACGCCGTTCGCCGAGGCCGAGCGGATCAAGGTCAAGCAGGGCTGCTGCCTGCCCAGCATGGTGACCGAGGAGGACGGCATCTCGGTGCCCACGGTGGCCGGGGGCGGCTCGCGCGTGGTGCCCAAGCGCGAGCTGTGCGAGATCCTGCAACCGCGCGCCGAGGAGCTGTTCAACATGCTGCGCGACGACCTGCGCAAGCACGCCTCCGACGAGGGCCTGCGCGGCGGGGTGGTGTTGACCGGCGGCGGCGCCCAGCTCGACGGCCTGCTCGAGCTCGCCGAGCAGGTCTTCGACGCCGGCGTGCGATACGGGCTGCCGCGCGGCCTGGGCGGGCTGGTGGACGTCATCAGCAGCCCGACCTGGTCGACGGCGTCCGGCCTGCTGCTGTACGCGCAGGGCGCCGAGGAGAGCCAGGGCAAGGTCCAGAAACGATCCGGGTTCAGCGTGCGCGGCGTCGTCGGCAGCCTGCGCGGGATGTTCTCGGACCTGTTGTAAGCACGCTTCAAACCCAAAAGGGGGTGCATCATGATCCTGTTCGACGACCCAGATGCTCGCGACGAGAGTGAGACGCCGCTTGGCCGCGGCGCGGCGGCCGATGCCGACGCCGTCATAGGCGCCCGCATCAAGGTGATCGGCGTCGGCGGCGGCGGCGGCAACGCCGTCAACCGCATGATCGACGCCCAGCTGCGCGGCGTCGAGTTCATCGCCGCCAACACCGACCTGCAGGCGCTCCACAAGTGCCGGGCGCAGCTGAAGCTGCAGATCGGCGGCCTGCTGACCAAGGGGCTGGGCGCCGGCGCCGACCCCGAGGTCGGGCGCAAGGCGGCGCTCGAGGACACCGAGCGCATCCTCGAGATGCTCGAGGGGGCGGACATGGTGTTCCTGACCGCCGGCTTGGGCGGCGGCACCGGCACCGGCGCGGCGCCGATCATCGCCTCGCTGGCCGCCGAGATCGGCGCCCTGACGGTGGCGGTGGTGACCAAGCCGTTCGGCTTCGAGGGCCGGCGGCGGATGCAGCTCGCCGAGCGCGGCGTCGACGAGCTGCGCGGCGCCGTGGACACCCTGATCACCATTCCCAACGAGCGCCTGCTCAATTTCGTCGAGCGCGGCACGCCGCTGTCCGAGGCGTTCCGTATCGCCGACGACGTGCTGCGCCAGGCGGTGCAGGGGATCAGCGACCTGATCACCATCCCCGGCGAGATCAACGTCGACTTCGCCGACGTGCGCACCATCATGACCGGCATGGGCATGGCGCTGATGGGCACCGGCCTGGCGAAGGGCGAGCACCGCGCGCTCGAGGCGGCGCAGCGGGCGATCTCCTCGCCGCTGCTCGAGGAGACCTCGATCCAGGGGGCGCGGGGCGTGCTGATCAACATCTCGGGCGGCCACGACCTGACGCTGCACGAGGTGGCCGAGGCGGCGCGCATCATCTCCGACGCCGTCGATCCGGACGCCAACATCATCTCCGGCATGGTGATCGACCCGGCGCTCGAGGACGCCATGAAGGTGACGGTGATCGCCACCGGCTTCGACCGTCCGCTGGCGGCCCCGGGCGAGCGCCCACGCGGGCTGGCGGCCATCGGCCTCGCCGGCATGGCCGGCGCCGGCAGCATGCCGGGCTTCGCGGCCGCCTCGGCCGGGGCCTCGGGCGGCGGCGCGCCGGCCGCCGGTGCCGCGCGTCCGCCGGCGGCGGGCGGTGCCGCGCCGCCCGCCGCGCCCCAGCGCGAGGAAGCCGAGACCTCGCCCGCGGACGTGCCGTTCTACCGCAAGGCGATCGCCCACGCCCGGCCCGAAGACCCCAACGGCTTCGGGCCCAACTGGTCGAACGTCGACGACTACGACATCCCGACGGTGCTGAGGAAGCAGATGGACTAGCATTGTGTTGCGGGTCGGCTGCCAACCAGCCGGCCGACGCTGTCCCGCGGCCGGCCCACGCCCGGCCCCGGCCCGACCTCGATCTGGACCCCGCCGCCGGTTTGCACCCCCCTTGCCCGGCGGCGAGGGCACCCCTCTCACGCCACGCGTACTGAGCGAATTCCTGTCGGGCCCGCAGAAGGTGGGCAGCTGCGATGACGAGGCCTGCATAAAGCGTATTGGCGGCGATCAGGATGTACCAGAGGACTCTCGGCTCGCGCCGAGAGAGAGCAGGAACCGCCCCTGCGCACCGTTGACGGTCGCGGGAAGGCATGTCCGCTTCCTACGCGGCTGCGGCGCCGATCGGGTCTTCGTGCTCGCCTCGGTGGCGGAGAAGTCGGTCGACGAGATGGCGCGTCGGCGTCAGTAAGGAGGGCCGGCCGCAGCGCTCTCTCAAGGAGCGGCAGGGACCGCGAGGGTGTCGCCGCAGCTGGCCGCAATGGCGTGTTGACTGGCGTTGTCGGCGGCGACCAGGTCGAGGCGCTCGCCGGGGTCGAGGTGAAGCCGGTCGATGAGTTCCTGCACGATGGGGGCGAGCACCTAGACGACGCATACACACACGTTTGAATCAAGGCGCCCCACGCCCCAGATTGGCTCTGACACCGTCCTCGGGGACAGAGCCATGCCGCGCCTCGAATCTCGCAATAGCTCAGCCAGGACCGCGATAGCGAAGCTCGGGATCGCGGCGCGACCGCTCGAGGTAGGCGAGAACGGCGCGAATCAGCTCGACGCTCACCCGCTCCTCCTCGGCGGCCCGAAGGAAGAGTGCCAGGGCTCGCTGCGCCTCGCTGTGGACCTCCTGCTCGGAGAACATGGGCGCCGAGCGGCGGGCGAGCTCCTTGACCTCGGCAGTGTGGCCCAGGGTCGCGTGGAGCTCCGCGACCTCGAGGGTGACGAGGGCGCAGTCGTAGGCGATGCCCTGCTCCTCGAAGTCGGCGCGCACCCGCTCGTAGGCTACGAAGGCCTCCTCGCTCTGGCCGAGGCCTGCCGCGATCTTGGCTTCGAGCCAACCGACGCGGAGAGAGTCGAGCTGGTTGCCCAGGCCGAGGGCGAGAGAGCGCACCTCCTCGAGCCCCTGCGCGGCTTCGGCGTGGCGCCCGAGGTGGCAGAGGTTGGTTCCGAGGTTGAGATGGACCAAGAAGATGGTCACAGGATCGGAGTCGCCATCGATTCGAGAGGCGGCCTGTCGCAGCAAGGCGATCGACTCCGTGAACTGGCCCATTTCCTCCACCACCTTGGCCTTGCCGATCAGCAGCGACGGTGTCTCGCCCCAACGGTCGATTGCCGACGCCTCGTCGAGCAGCACTAAGGCCCTAGCCGTCTCGCGGCGACCGCGCAAGAGGGACGCTTCGAGGTGCAGTATCCGAGCGGCGTTGAGGATTCCTGGATCTGATGCGGCGCCGGCCCGCCACAGCTCCAGCGCACGAGCAAGCTCCTCCTTCGCAGCGGGGAGCCTGCCGGCGACGCGCAGGGCGTTGGCGAGGTGCGCACGGGCATAGCCCTGCAGGCGCTTGCGCCAGGTGGCATCCCCCGGTAGGTGCTAGGCGCCGAGCACCGCCAGCTCCGCGAGATGGAGAGCCCGGTCGACGCTATCTCGAGCCGCCGTCCGACTCCGTTCGCACAGGAGCTCGACCAAACCGGCGTCCTGGAACTCCGCAGCTTCTTGCAGCAGCGCCTGTCGGGCCGCGTCGGGGTACGGCTTGAGGCGCTTCCAAAGGTCCGGCGCGAGCCGGCGAGAGTCCTCAAATGCAAGGGGAATGCGGCGGCCCGGGGCGGCGAGGAGGTCGGAGCGCAGAAGGCCCTGGAGCTGCCGTAAGACAGCTGGCGAGGCGGTCGCGGCAATGGCCTGCGGTGTGGCGCCAGCCGCCAGCGCCGGGCCGGAGGCCGGCGCGCCTTGGATCTTACGGACCAAGGCCACGAGCTCGTGCACCGTCGAGAGATCGACGCCTAGAGCGGCCGCGACGGCGGCGAGATTGTCCGCCGTGAGCTGGCGACGGCCCTGCTCGATCTTCCTGATCATCGCCAAGCCGACGCGGGAGGCTGCGGCGAGATCCTCCTGGCCCCAGCCCCTGAGCTGGCGCAGGAGCGACAGGGTCATCCCCAGCTCGTTACGCATTCGCAGCTTCGCGGGCATACGATAACTCCTGCCTTGCGGATAAAGTGTCGTATCAGCGAGTACATTGTCCTACTACTAGGACCGAGCGACTGGCTTCTCCGCAGGACGCTCGGCACTATTAGTTCCTGGAGGCGCCCGGCGGCCGTCCTGGCCGCGGCGGAGGCAGCCTCGGGCAAGGGAGTTACCATGCAGCGGTCTCGTCTGATGGTCCTCGGCGCGATTCTCGCCGCGGCGGCCATGTCACCCGGGAGGGCCGGCGCATTGCCGCCAGCAGCCGGAGTCGCCACCACGGGCCTCCACGCGATCTTGCTCAGGATGCCGGACCCCCTTTCCATGTTGCGGGAGTGGCTGGGAAATTGGCGACCCAGGGCGGGTTGCTCGATAGACCCGAACGGTGGATGCCCGGGAATCTGGGGCGGCTCGACGCGACCCACACCGGGCGGGTCTCGGGCGCTGCCGCGACCCGAAGAAGGATGCTCTGGAGATCCGAACGGCGGCCATTGTCTGAATACCATCCACGACCAGCGGCGAAAGTCAGTGCGGCTCCCAGCTGACGCGGGATGCTCGGGAGATCCGAACGGCCACTGCTCGAATCCCGCTCGCGGGATGAGCGGACAGTCAGCTCGGCCCTGACCGGACGCCGTGTGCTCAATCGACCCGAATGGCCAATGTAAAGGCGCCCACGGTGGCAGTTGAAGAGCGCCGAGGCGCTAGGCACTGAATGGACGAAGGCGGGTGAGTGGCCGTAGGTGGGTCCCGTGACTACCGTCCCGTGTGGGCGGCCGCTCCGGGTTCTCGATACGGGGGCCACGTCCGAAGGGCAGCTGGCGACTGGAACTCCTGGGCCGGCCAAAGGCCGGAGCGGACCTAGTGGACGGCCGCCGAGGAATTCGGTGACGATCGCGCTTCGCCCGGTCGCCGGCCGCACCTCCTCGCACGAAGTTCCGGCGTTAGCGGCGGTCACGTCGCGTGGCGGTAGCGTAGCCGCGGGTTGTTGCGAGCGCGGATGAGGTACGCGAGAACGCTCCGGACGAACTCGACGCTCGAGCGATCGGCCTCGACGGCAAGGCGGAAGATCTCGAGCGCCCGCCGGGCCTCGGCGTGCACCCCCTGGCGGCGGAAGATCGGCACCGACCTACGGACGAGGTGGCGGACGTCGGCGGTGCGGCCTTGTGTCGAGTGCAACGCCGCGAGCTCGACCGTGACGAGGGCGGCGTCGTAAGCAATGTCACGTTCCTCGAAGCCGGCGCGGACGCGCTCATAGCTGGCCACTGCCTCGGCAGTGCGGCCCAGACCGGCGGCAATCCTGGCCGCGAGCCAGCCCACCCGCAACGTGCCGAGCTGATTGTCGAGGCGCTGGGCCAACGCGCGAATCGCGGGCAGTGCCAGCTTGGCCTCGGCATGGCGCCCGAGGTGGCACAGGTTGGTGGCGAGGTTCAGATGCACGAGGAAGAGGTTCAGCGACTCCCGGTCGGCGTCGATCTGCGCCGCCGCCTGGCGGAGAAGGGCAATCGAGGCGTGGTAATCGCCCAGCTCCTCGATCGCCTTCGACTTGCCAATGAGGAGCGAGGGCGTCTCGCCCCAGCGGTCGATGGCCAATGCCCGGTCGAGTAAAGCCACGGCCTCGCGCAGGTGCCGCTGGCAGCGCAAGAGGGACGCTTCGAGGTGCAGCATGCGCGCCTCGTTGAGCAGCCGCGGATCGTCCGCGGCGCCGGCCTGCCACAGCTCCTTGGCGCGTGCAAACGCCTCGACGGCCGCAGGAAGCCGGCCCGCCACCCGGAGGGCGTTGGCGAGGTGCGCCTGGGCATAGCCCTCTAACCGTGACCGCCAGCCGTGGCTCCCGGGAACGCGCTGCGCGATGAGGACGGCCAGCTGCGCCAGGTGCAGGGCGACATCCGCGCTGTCGCTCGCCGCCTGGCGGCTCCTGTCGCACAGCAGCTCGCAAAAGCCGCTCTCCCAGAAGTCGGCGCCTTCTCGCACCAGCGTCTCGCGCACCTCTGGGGCGAAGGCTGCGAGGCGCTCCCAGAGCGCTTGAGCCCGGCGCCGCGAGTCGAAGAGACGCGAGGCGGCCTGCAACCGCCCGACCCACCCCCGGGTTTCGTCGACGGCGCGATCCGCCTCCGCCGCGGCAAAGCTCTCGATCTGCGCCCGCTCCGACGCGGCGCCGGCGGCGGAGTACCACCGCAGGGAGGCCCGCGCCCCGGCGAGGAAGCGGACGGTCCGGTCGTAGACCTCGGCGCAGGCGCCCATGGCGTCGAGGAGGCGTTGCAAGGTGGGAGCGAGAGGCGCCGTCCTGTCCCGCTCGTAGCTCTCGATCACCTCGGTCGAGACACCAACTGCGGTGGCGAGGTCCGGCCGCTCGAGCTGGGCGATCAGCCGCAGGATGCGGAGGGTGCGCCCAAGGTCGGCGCTCGCCGGCCGCGGGCCGCCGGCGCGGCGCGAGCCCCGGCGACGGCCGCCCGGGGTCGCCGAGGGTGGTTCGGATCCCTTGGGCGCGCCGGTTGCCGGGTCGTCGGAATCGACAAGGGGGACCTCGAGCACGCCGGCCAGGGCATTGCGGGCCAGCTCCTCGCGAGCCAGGCCCGCCGCTCCCGCCATGACGCCGATGCTGCCGGCGGCAGGATCGGCGGGGGGGAAGAGCAACAGCTGCCGAACCATCCTGGCCCAACGGAGGTGAGCGAGGGAGCGGTCGAGAAGGTAGGCAGGGAAGCCCATCGCGGCGACCATCTGCCGCACCAGGGCCAGCGGGACGAGGCGCTCGCGCTCGTAGCCGGAGACGGTGCTGTGGTCGAGGCCGACGGCGGCCCCGAGCTCGCCCTGGGTCCAGCCGCGGACGATGCGGAGGATCGCAAGAGCGTGACCGTAGTCTTCCTCGCCCTCTGTCCGCTCGGGCATGCTTCCCCTGTCTGCAAGCAGCTTCTGTAA
>DATKFK010000268.1:0-4127 GCA_035544375.1 Thermoanaerobaculia bacterium | reverse complement strand
CAACGCCGAGTGGGTGCTTCCCTTCTGCTTCACCTTCCGCCCGCTCGACCGGTTGGCGCAGAAGCTCTGCCGCGTGCCGTTCCTGCCCCTGCCGGCGGCGCCGCTCGCGCTGCTGTTCCCGTGGCTGTGGTACTTCGCGCTGCCGTCGCGCATGGTCTTCGTGGTCGGCGAGGCGATCGACGTGCGCCAGATGGTCGCGGACGCCGGCCTGGGCGGCGCGGACGGCCTGGCCGACCTCGACGAGCGCGGCCGCACCGTGGTGCGGCAGGTTGCCGAGCAGGTGCGCCGGCGCTGCCAGATCGAGCTCGAGCAGCAGGTCGGCTTCCACGGCCGCCGGCCCTACGACCTGCGGCTGCTCGCCCGCGAGCTCTGGCAAGGCCGCCGCAAGCTCGCCAGGATCCTGCCCACCGGCTGGCCGGTGACCTTCAACCGTCATCAGCGCAACCGGCGGCGGCCGCCGGCCCGCGGCCGGCTGCACGCCCTGCTGCGCGACTGGGACCTCGCCCTGTTCTACCTGCCGCTGGGCTGGCCGTTGCTCAGCCTGGCGCGCCGGCTGCGGCGTCCCCCCTGCGGCTTCCGCGGCGTCGATCCGGGTGCGAGGCGGGAGATCGAGGGCAGCTTCCACTGGCGCCTCGCCGAGCGGCCGCTGCCGTAAGCGGCACTCGTTGCTCGTCGCTGCCCCTGCCGTAAGGCGGCACGGACCGTTGAGCTCGATGGCCGAGGAGCTGCGTGAGTGTCCTCTGGAGAGGTCGATTTTCGGACGGTCGGGGCGGTGAGATCCTGGTTCCGGGGCTACAAACCCAATCATCGCAGTTATTTGTGGATGCAATGCCGAGGGGTTCGACGGTAGGCATGATCCTTGATAGTACTGGGTGGCGAAGGTTGTTCCACTTCGCGATCTCAGCCACGAACCTGAAGGTTGAACCAAGATAGGGGGAAAACCCATGAACGCCAGACATGTCGCGCTGCTAGCCCTGCTGAGCCTCGGCGGCAGCGCCCTGGTTGCACAGCCTCCCGACGCTCCTCCACCTGATCAATACCAGGCCCCGGACTCCTACGCCGCGCAGCCCGCGGATTCGGATGCGGTCCAGCCGGCGGCCTACGATCCTCAGCCGCCCGATCAGTACGCGGAGAACCAGGGCGGCCCGGTGGACGAAACCTACTTCTACAACCAGCTCTCGCCCTATGGCCACTGGGTCGAGAGCCGCAACCGCGGCTGGGTGTGGCTGCCGTACGGCGTCCGGGCGGGATGGCGGCCCTACGCGCTCGGCCACTGGGTGATGACCGACTATGGCTGGACCTGGGTCTCCGACGAGCCCTTCGGCTGGGCCACCTACCACTACGGCCGCTGGGCCTATGACCCTGACTACGGCTGGGAATGGATCCCCGGGTACGAGTGGGGTCCGGCCTGGGTCGCCTGGCGTACCGGCGGCGGTTACATCGGCTGGGCGCCGTTGCCGCCCGAGGTTGGCTTCCGTGTCGGCGTCGGCCTCGATTTCGGCGGCGTCGACCTCAACGTGGCGCTGGGACCGACGCACTTCTGCTTCGTAGAGGAGCGCTCCTTCCTGCGGCCCAACGTGTTCTCCTATGTCGAGCCGCCGGCGCGCAACGTGACCATCATTCACAACACCACCAACATCACCAACTACACCGTGGTCAACAACCGCGTCGTCAACCAGGGTATCCCGGTGCAGCACGTCGAGCAGGTGACCGGCCAGCGGGTGCAGCGTCTGCAAGTGACCGCGGTCAAATCCGGCTCGGTACGAACTGCCCAGGTGCGCGGCAGCCAGTTGACGGTCTTCCAGCCGCCGATCGTCAGGAAGTCGACCTCGGCGCCACCGCCACCGCCGCAGCAGCGCGCCCGCGCCACCGGCGCCGTCCTGCAGCGCCAGCACCAGCAGGAGACCCAGGCCCTACAGACGCAGCAGGCGCAGGAGCGTGCCCGGCTGCAGCAGATCCATCAACGCGAGGTGCAATCGCAAAGCACCTCGCAGGGCGACCAGCGCCAGCGTTCCGCCCAGGAGCGGCAGGCTCCGCCGGAGCGCCAGCAGCAGACCGAGCAGCGGCAAGCCACGCCGCAGCGCGGCACCGCGAGCAACCAGGATCTCGCGCAGCGGCACCAGGCCGAGGTCCAGGCGCAGCAGCAGCAGCACCAGCGCGAGCAGCAGCAGCTGGAGGCCCGTCACCGCGCCGAGCAGCAGTCGGCGCAGCGGCAACCGCCGCCGCAGCCGCAGCGCCGGGGTGAGCAGCAGCAGCCAAAGGAAAAGAAGCCCCAGGAGAAGCAGAACCCTCCGCCCCGCAGATAGTCACCAAGACCCCAACCCTTCAAAAGGTCCCGCCCCCGCAATTGCTGGGAGGCGGGACCTTCGTTTTGCTCACGAGGTCGCAGGAGAGCCAGATGGGCGAAGGGGAGGAGGGCCCGAGGGGCGCGGTTCCCGGGGAACGGCAACTCAAAGCGGCGAGGCAAGGCTGGTCCACCAAGGCACGTACCCTCGGCGAGCCGTTTGGTTGCCGTTCGCCGCGACCCGTGTCCCCCGCCCGGAGGGGGCCCCTGAGTTAGAATTCCTTGGGTTTCTTCTCTCCCCCGTCGTAGCGCAGCACATCGACCCGCCAGGCCCTCGGCGCCTGGGTCGTGCACCAGGCCCAGACGTCCTGGTCGAAGCGCGACACCGGGGTGCCGAAAGCGGCAGCCAGCGCCTCGCTCGTGGTCTGGCCGGCGCGGAACCCGTCCATCAGGCGATGGATCCCGCCCACCCCGTAACGGGCTTCGATGTAGTTCATCGTCCACAGCGCCTCGTCATAGGCGGCCGACACCCATACCGCCGAGGAGAAGCTCTGCAGCGCCGGCTCGAGCAAGGGGAACGCCAGCAGGCGGTCGGTCGCGCGGTAGTCGGCGATGGGGTTGGCGCGGCCCTCTTCCTGCATCTCGACGTGCTGCGCCAGGCCCTCGTGGAACCAGTGCGGCGCCCGGTCGGCGGTGCGCTGCGCGATCATGGCGTGCGCCAGCTCGTGCGTCATCAGCCCGACGGCGAACGGTATGAACGTCCGCAGGCTGCCGAGCGGCACCCGCACCACGCCGTCGTAGAGGCCCAGGACGTCGCCGCCCTGGGAAAAACCCAGCTCGAAGTCCTCGAACGGCAGCAGGCGGACCTCGATCGGCGCCCCGCCGCCGGCCGGCAGCGGGATCCACTTCTGCAGCCGCTCGCGCTCGGCCTCCAGGATGCGCATCGCCTCCTTGCCGAACGCCGGACCGCGGGAGAGCGGGTAGCTGACGATGAAGTGGGGGCTCTTCAACTGCTCCATCGACGAGGCCAGGCGCTTTTCGAGCGTCAGCTGCAGGATGCGCTCGCCGCCCGGCGGCGACGGCAGCTCGGAGTTGGCCTTGGTGACCAGCTTGATCGCCTGGTCGAACTCCCCCTGCTGCTCGAGCAGGTCGGCCAGCTGGTAGAGCGCTCCGGGATCGGCGCGCTTGCTTGCCTTGTCGCCCAGAGCCAGGCGCACCAGCAGCTGCCGCGCCTCCGGCTTGCGGCCGGCGCGCGCCAGCGCCACGGCGCGCAGGCGGGTGAGCCGCACCGGCAGGATGGCGGAGGGCTGGGCGAGGCCCTCGGTGATCTGGATCAGCTCGGCCCAGCGCTGCCGCTCGGCCAGCGCCATCGCCGCCTCCTCGGTCTGCCGCCGCAAGACCGGCTGCGCCAGCGCGCCGGCCGAGCCGGCAACCCGCCGCAACTCGGGGAGGCGCGCCAGGGCCGCCGCCTCCCGCTCCTCCTGCCAGACGTTGGCGCCATCCTGGGCGGTGCCGGCGGGCGCCAGGTCGCAAGCGCCCGACGCCCGCACCTCGGACGAGCCGGCGGCCAGCCGCAGCTCCTCGCCCAGCAGCCGGGCCCTCACGCCCGGCGGCAGGGAGATGGCGCGGCGGGAGATGGCCTCGCAAGTGCCCATGGGCTCGGCGAAGGTGCCAAGCGACATCATGTGACGCAGGTCGCGGTCCTGCAGCATGAAGGCGCTGAGCGATTGCGACAGCAGCTCGGCGCGGGCGATCGGCTGCAGCCGCCAGGCGATGCGGAAGTCCCTGTGCGCCTCGACGTTCCGGTCGTCGATCAGCGCCAGGTCCGCCAGGTCGTAATAGG
>DATKFK010000267.1:0-2357 GCA_035544375.1 Thermoanaerobaculia bacterium | reverse complement strand
TCGTGATCTGGACCTGGTTGGTGACGGTTGTGCCGGCCGATCCGGTTCCGGTGATCTGGAAGGCAAGCGTGTAAACGTAGATGCCCTCGTTGCTGCCGGTGTTGCCGTTGCCAGGAAGGAAATCGCCCCCGGTGTTTGGCGAGGTGCCGCTCGAATTGGTGGCGCCCGGGGCGGTGATCCACTGCGCCGAGCTCGTGTTGGGCGTGTAGCCGGAGCTGGCGATCTGCGCGGGAGTGATGACGTACGGGTCGCCCTCGTACGTTGTGTTGGCCGAGGCGCCGCCGTTGGTCGAGGCGTAGGTGACAGTCCAGTTTGCGTCCTGGCCGCCGCCCGCCTCGAGGCTGCCGTTGTTTGCGAGTCCGGTGTAATAGAGGCCCGTGATGTTGCTCGCCGTCTGCGCTTCGGCGCGGATCCCGACGAAGGCCAGCGCCAGCGCTGCAACGAGCGGGAAGAGGTGGCTGCGGGAATTGTTGAGCGAGGCGATCACGTTCTTGATGTGAAGAGAATCGACCTGTTGTACCCCAATCACAACCGAGGGAACTACGTACCCAGATGAATACGTTAAATATTAATATTTAACGGGTTATAACGTTTCTCTCGTTGCGAGACCCGGTTCGGCGGAATTCGGCGCCGTTCGATTACCATCCTGCGGGTCCAAGCCGGGCATTTCAAAGGGCCCGATCCCCGGGAATTCTAAGGCCCGCTAATATGGGGAGAGCATCGTCAAGCTCTCTCTTCTAAGGCGGTTTGAACATTGGGATAGTCATTGGGAGGATGTGAAGCGGCTCCTTCGCGTAGAGCGGCGGCCTGAGCGGCCGGGCTTAAGCTAATATCCGCACATGCCCGTGGGGCAGCGCACCATGATCTAATCAAGCGGACGCGGAGGAGTGACGGAGGCGCCCCAACTAGTAAGTAACGGGCGTGCCCTTTTGGGGCCACCCAAGCGGGCGCACGGGCGCCCCCGCCGCTCCAAAGTTAGGGAACCACGAGGCCGAGCTGGGCCGCGGTGGCCCGGCCGGTGTCAAGGCGCCAGAGGTCGACGGCGAGCTGCCGGGCGATGGCGACGACGATCTTTTTACGGCGACCCGGGCGGCCTTGGTCCATGAACGCCTCGCGCCATTTAGCCACGGGCCGGTAGGCCGGCTGGTGGCGCAGGAGCCGCCAGGCGGCCTCGACGAGGATATGGCGTAGGCGGGGATTGCCGTGGCGGTTGATGCTGCCCTGCAGGCGGGAGGCGCCGGAGGAATGCTCGCTCGGGCAGAGGCCGGTGTAGCTGGCGACCTGGCGACGGTTGGCGAAGCGGCTCCAGTCGCCGACCTCACGGCGCAGGATCTCCCAGGTGAGCGGACCCAGGTAGGCCGGCAGCGCCGCTGGCGCGGAGGCCTCGATCTGCGTGGTAAGGGCCACGGCCTCGGCGTCGATGCTGAGAATCACGCGCCGGAGCGCGCTCAACTGCTCCCGGAGGTCGGCCGGAAGCTCGAGGCGCACAAAGGTCCGCTCCCGCCACCACTCTGGCGGCAGGGCGATGCCGCGCAGGCGGGCGATGCCCTTGCCGCGGAGTGTGAAACGCACCCGGTCGCGGACCAGGCTCTGGCGCTGGCGACTGACACCGCGCGCGGCCTCCTCCGCTTCGGACGGCACGCGGACGACGGCAAGCGCACCCCGGTTGCCCGCCAGATGACGATCCAAACTCGAGCAGAGGGCGCCGGCATCCCGGGCATCGGTCTTTACCCGCTCCCCGTACGTGCTCCAGTCCCGCGGCCGTACGACCAGGTTATGCACCCCGAGCGCCGTTAGCCGACGGTGGAGCACATACCCAAACGGTCCGGCCTCGTAACAGCTGTGGACCGACTCGGCTGCAGCCAGCTGCCGGTGCACAAAGCCGATAAAAGCCTCTTCGCTGAACCGCTGCGGCGGCTGGGAGGCCTGCCCATCCACCTGCCGAACCACAACAATGAGACTGGCGTGAACGTCCAGCCCGAGCTTAATTACCCGGGCGCGGGCGCCAGGGTCTGTCTGAGTTACTTGATTGGTAGTCATAGCGCAGACAGCTTGGCGCCTTGCGCCCCGCTTGTCTGCCCCATGTCATCTAGGCGCGCTTGGACGTGTAGAGTGCGACGAGCGCGGCCCCGATGGCCTGAGACAGGTCGCCGAGCTCCGAGGCCGCGAACGTGACCGTTTTCTGCTGCGACGGCCATAGGAACGGCATTGCGGCCTCCCTCACCAGGCGAATGTAGCGCTCCCTGAACTGGGCGGACGTGGCGCCGCTGTCCATGAGGCCTCCGGCGATCACGACGATCCCGGGGTCGAGCGCGAGGCAGAGCGTCGCCGCGTGCATCCCGAGCGCGCGTGCCTGG
>DATKFK010000266.1:0-6381 GCA_035544375.1 Thermoanaerobaculia bacterium | reverse complement strand
GCCGAAGCGGTCGAGGTCGACGCGGCCGGCGAGATCGAAATCCACGTCCTCCTCTTCGAGGAGGAAGCGCTGGTAGCCCTCGAAGCCCGGCTCCGACCTGGGGCTGATCTCGCCGCGCGCGTTGATCACCCGCTGCCAGGGCACCGGGCTGCCTTCGGGCAGGGCGTGGAGGGCATAACCGACCTGGCGAGCGCGCCCGGCCATGCCCGCGAGAGCCGCAACCTGGCCGTAGGTGGCGACGCGGCCGGACGGGATGCGGCGCACCACCGCGTAGATCCGCTGGTAGGACTCGGCCCCGCGTTTCGCCTTCATCGTTGACGGTTCCACGGCGGCAGACCTCGCCAGGCGGCCCTTGCCGCCACCGCTTCCCCTTCGCTTCGGCACCCGGGACCGTCCTAACCGCGCCTCAGCCCCTCGGGTTCGATGGTCACCAGCACGGACAGCCGCTCGGGCGGCACCTGCGCCGGGTCGTCGGGAAGCTCGGCGTCGTCATCCCAGGCGCCGGGTGCGACGCCCAGCAGGTAGATGCCCTTGAGCAGCCGCGGGCGGCCTTGGTCCGAGCCGAGGGTGAAGCGGGTCTGCAGCAGGTGCGGCTTGCCGCCGCCTCCCGGAACGACCCTCATGACCAGGCCCAGGTCGCTGTACCAGTCCGGCCAGAGCACGAAGCTGACCCGGGCGCTGCGGTCCTCGGCCGGCAGCCGGCGATAGCTCCAGGCCGCGAAGCGCGCCGTGCTCCCTGCCGGCGGTTCGAGCAGCGGCACCATGACGTCGAGATCGATCGCCTCCGGCCAGCGCTCGGCATCGGGACCGTCGGGCAGCCGGCGCGGGTACAGGTCGTGAACGGTCATGCGCACCGCACCGCCCACCAGGGACGGGTCGCCGGAAGGGTAGCTGTCAGCGGGCAGCAGGTGCCGGCCGGCGGTGAAGGTGCCGCCGCGGCGCCGGACCGTCAGCACGGTCAGGTCGGGTTGCAGCTTGCGCAGGTTGCTGAGCAGCTCGCTGCCTTCGAGGTAGCCGACCGAAAGCGGCAGCGTCTGGATCGCGGGCGCCAGGTTGCCGCCGGCGCCGGCGGCAGCCGGAGCCGTCGCCGGACCGGCCAGGCCGGCGGCGGCCGCGGCGCGCGGCACGAGCGGCGTCAACGCCGCCAGCGAACCCAGTGCCAGGAAGTCTCGCCGCCGCAAAGCTCCGCCCCGTGGCGCTGCGCCTCGATTTGCCATGATTCTCCCTCCGCATGAAACCGGCACCGCTCGCCCGAGGGCGGCAGGCCGGAGAAAAAACCAATTCAAGCGCCGCGGCGGCGAAATGCAGTTGCAAGAGCGGCGCAATGGTAGCACTCTTCCGTCGCGCCCGCCACGTCCAAGCGCCTGATAGAAAGCTCTTTGACAGAAAGGTTTTTTTCGTGCCTGCTGCGGGCGCGTTTTCAGACCGCCGGCAGCCCCTGGTCGAGGGCGAGGTCCAGTGCCGCGACGATGCGCGAGACCTCCGGGCGGCTGAGCTTCACGCCGGGTCCGCGCTGCTCGATGAGATCGAGGGTCGCCTGCGCCAGCCGCACCGGGAGGGCGGCGAAGGCGACGATGCCGCGCGGGGCGCCGGCGCGCTGCAGGCCGAGCGTGTAGCGCATCGCCACCTGCAGGTCCTGGCGGGCAAGGGTGACGACCTCGGCCAGGCTGCTGCCGGGCGGCAGGAAGCGGCGGCCGTGGCCGGCGTCGGCCAGCGAGTCCTTGATGATGTTGACCAGCTGCAGCGCCTCGCCGAACCTGGCGGAACGTTCGCGCAGGAAGCTGCGCACCGGCGCCAGTGCCCGGCGCCCGACCAGGAAGAGCTCGGTCAGCATCTCGCCGACGATGCCGGCCACCACGTAGCAGTAGCCCTTGAGGTCCTCGAGGTCGGAGAGCTCGAGGTCGCCGCCGGCGGTGGCGCGCCGGACGAAGCGCGCCATGCCCTCGACGGTGCGGCGGGTGTGCTCGCCGATCAGTTGCCGCGGCCGCTCGTCGAGCAGCCAGAAGGCGCCGAGCACCGCGGGCGTCTGGCGCAGGAGCTCGAGGTAGCCGGCGTCGGCGCAAGGCGGCTCCGCCAGCCAGGCGCCGGCCTCGCGCCGGGCCTCGTCCGGCGCCGGCCGCAGCAGCAGCCGCTCGAACCGCGCCAGCGCGTCGAGCTTCCTTTCGCGCGGCCACAGCTCGGCGTCCTCGAAGGTGTCCGCGATGCGAAACAGCAGGTAGGCGATGGCCACCTGCTGCCGGGTCGGCTCGGGCAGCAAGGGGATCGCCAGCGCGAAGGTGCGGCTGGTCTTGACCAGCAGCTCGTCGATTGCAGCGGGCTCTGCGGGCTCTGCGGGCTCTGCCGGCTCGGCCACGCTGACGGCGGCGGCGGTAGTGGGGACGGCGGCCGCCGCCGGCTCGGCCAGACGGGCGGCGGCGCCGGCAGCGGAGACGGCCGCCGGCGGCGTTGAATCGAGCTCGATCTGGGGCACCTTGCTCATGCTGTTCTCCTGCCTGCCACGGCGGCTGGATTGTCGCCACGCTGCGCTGCCGCTTCGGTCGTCACGGTCATCTCGGTTACGTTGGCCATTCCCCTGGCCTCGCCCCTGCCGCCGCTCGCCGGCGTCGCGGCGACCAGGCGCCGGGCGAGCGCGCCCAACCGCGCCGCGGCCGCGCGGAGGCGGGTGCGCAGCCGCCACAGCTGCCCCAGGGTGCGCGGGCGGGACAGGGCGCGCAGCACGACGCGCGCGTTGCTGACCCTGCCGCTGCGGTCGCGGCAGGCCTCGAAGTCGAGCGGCAGCTCCTCCTCGGCCGGATCGAGGACCGCGCGGACCACCAGGTAGGGGAGCGACCATGCCGCCGCCACGCGGGCATAAGCCGCCGACTCGAGGTCGACGGTCGCTGCGGCCTGCTCGTCCGCCGCCAGGGCCTGGCGCAGGACCGTTTGCCTGGCGGCGGGGCTGGCAAGGATGTGGTCCGCCGAGACGACGATGCCGGCGACGGCGCCGGCGGCGAGCGCCGCGTCCAGCCACGGCGCGTCGGGGTCTTGCGCCGCCCGGCCCAAGGCGGCGTCCACCACCCGCCGTGCCGCGACCAGGGTGCCTTCCGCAAGGCCGGGCGTCAGCCCTCCGGCGACGCCGACCACGAGCAAGCGTCGCGGCCGCACCGCGGCCAGCAGCGCTTCCAGCCCGGCCGCCGCCGCCGCCGGGCCGTCGCCGGTCGCCATCAGCACCACGTCCTCGCCGGCCAGCCGGCCGAAGGTCGCCGTCCAACCCTGGCGTCCGTTCCTGAGCCGTGCCAGGCGGTGCGCGCCGGTGGCCGCCCGGACCCCGGCGAGCTCGGCGGCAAGCGGGGCGACGACGGCAGTGCTGGCGCTCATGGTGGGCGTTGGCATGCGGCGCCTCATGCTGCCCGCCTCGGCAGGGGCCCCGGCACGTAGCCGTGTCCCTGGAACCACGCCACCGCCCGCTCCAGGGCGGCCTCGATCGGGCTCTGCGGCAGACCCAGCTCACGCACCGCTTTGCCGGCGTCGAAGAACATCCGGTAGCGCGACATGCGCACCGCCTCGGGAGTGACCCGCGGCGGACGTCCGGTGAAACGAGCGGCGCCGGCGGCGCAGTGGGCGGCGGCGAGCGGCAGCCAGTGCGGCACCCGCAGGCGCGGCGACGGCAAGCCGGTGAGCCGCGACAGCGTGTCGAGGATCTCCTTCAGGGTCATGTTGCGGTGGCCGAGGATGTAGCGCTCGCCGGGCCGTCCTTTCTCGGCGGCCAGCAGGTGCCCCATCGCGACATCGCGCACGTCGATCAGGTTGAGCCCGGTGTCGACGTAGGCCGGGAACTTGCGCAGCAGGAAATCGACCACCATCTGTCCGGTGGGCGTCGGCTTGACGTCGCCCTCGCCCACCGGCGTCGAAGGGTTGACGATGACCACCGGCAGCCCGCGCTCGGCCCAGCGCTCGGCGACCCGCTCCGCCTGGTACTTGCTGCGCTTGTACGGACCGATCATGGCGTCGAGCGAGGCCGGCGTGCGTTCGTCGGCGGACCTGCCGCCGCTCGCCAGGCCGAGGGCGCCGACGCTGCTGGTGTAGACGACCCTGCCGACGCCGGCCGCGGCGCAGGCGGTCAGCAGGTTGTCGGTGCCGGTGACGTTGGAGGCCATCATGTCGCCAGGGTCGGGAGTGAACAGACGATAGTCCGCGGCGCAGTGATAGACGGTGTCGCAGCCGGCGACCGCCGCGCGCAACGGGCCAGGCTCGCGCAGGTCGCCCGGAGCGATCTCGACCGCCAGGTCAGCCAGCAGATCGACCCGCCGGCCCGCGGCTCCCGGCGGCCTCACCAGGCAGCGCACCTCGGCCCCGCTGCCGAGCAGGGCCCGCACCACGTGGGCGCCGACGAAACCGGTGGCGCCGGTGACCAGGGCCTTCATCTGCTCACCCCACCGCTCCCGGGCAGGAGGGCCACTGGCCCCGTTTCGTCCTATCCCGTCAGGTTCCATGCCACGAGGCGCATCATGTCGCGGGCGTTGTGGCGCGCCTCGTTGATCACCGAGGCCTCGAAACCCGAGTGCATCGCGCAGTTTTGGCAGAGGCTGTCCTGGCGCGACTCCCAGTAGTCCCAGTCGGTGCCGTTCCAGAACTCCTCGAACGTCTCGCTGAACTTCTTGCCGATCAGGTAGCAGGGTCCCTTCCAACCGTTCGGAGTGTAGGTGACGGTGCTCCAAGGCGAGCAGGGATATTCGCGCATGCCGGCGGCGAACTCGAGGAACATCGGCGTCGAATGGAACCGGTACCGGCGCGAAAGACGGAGCAGCCGCTTGAACTTCTCCTGGATCTCACCGCGGACCAGGAAGATGTCACGCGCCACGGATTCGTAGTGGTAGCCCGGAGACACGAGGATGCCGTCGACGCCGATCCCGGTCAACATCTCGCACAGCTCGCGCACCTCTTCGACGTCGGTCTCCTTGAACACGGTGGTGTTGGTGATCACGTCGTAGCCGCGCTGCTTGCCTTCCTTGATCATGGCGACGGCCTTGTCGAACACGCCCTGGCGGGCGCAGACCTTGTCGTGGGTCTCGCGCATGCCGTCGAGGTGGACATTGATGGTCAGCCGCTTGTGCGGCGGGATCACGCCGAAGACCCGGTCGTCGAGCAGCAGGGCGTTGGTGCACAGGTAGATGTGGCGGCGCCGGGCGATGAGGCCGGAGATCAGCTCGGGCAGCTCGGGATAGACGGTGGGCTCGCCGCCGCAGATCGACACCGCCGGTGCGCCGCAGTCGTCGGCAGCCTTGAGGCAGGCGGCGAGCGGGAGCCGGTCCTTGAGCTTGCCGGTGTGGCGCTCGACGGCGCAGCCGATGCAGGCGAGGTTGCAGGTGTAGAGCGGCTCGAGCATGAGCACGTACGGGTAGCGGCGGTTGCCGGCCAGCGCGTTGCGGATCTGGTGCCGGGTCATGTCGGAGGTGATGTGCCAGCGGAATCTCATCGAACGGCTCCTTCGATCGCGGCGGTCCGTGCGGGCACCGCGAGCGGATAAGCGTGCAGAGGTAGGGTCGCCGCGGCCTCGTGGCGCGGCTGCCGGTGCCCGCGGATGGCGCTGTATTCGGCCAGGGCCATCAGCGGGAAGTACACGGCGTACAGGTGGTAACGCAGGTAGAAGACGCGCGGGAAGCCGGTCGCGGTCCACGGCTCGTCGTACCAGGAACCGTCGTCGCGCCGGGTGCGCAGCAGGTACTCGATGCCGCGCTCGACGGCCTCGCCGCCGTCGATGCCGGCGGCGAACAAGCCCATCAGGGCCCAGGCGGTTTGCGCCGCCGTGCTCGGCCCGATGCCCTTCCAGGCCGGATCGTCGTAGGAGCGGGGCGACTCGCCCCAGCCGCCGTCGGGATTTTGGTGCGACAGGAGCCATGCGGCCGCCCGCCGGCGCCGCTGGTTCCATGGTTCGCTGGCGGCGTCCAAGGTGCTCGCCAGCGCCCGCAGCACCAGCCAGGTGCCGTAGATGTAGTTGCAACCCCAACGCCCGTACCAGCTGCCGTCCGCTTCCTGCTCGCGCAGCAGGAAGGCGGTGGCCCGCTCGATCTGGGGCGCGCCGGCGGGCAGCCCCGAGCGGCGGAGCGCGTCGACGACACGGCCGGTGACGTCCGCCGTGCTCGGGTCGAGCAGGGCGTTGTGGTCGGCGAACGGCACGTGGGTGAGGATCTCCTTGTCGCAGGCGCGGTCGAAGGCGCCCCAGCCGCCGTCGTCGTTCTGCATGGCGAGCAGCCAGGCCAGGCCGCGCCGGGCGGCCGGCTCGTCGCCGCCGGCGGGCAGCCCCGAGAGCGCGATGAGCACCTCGGCGGTGTCGTCGCTGTCGGGATAGAAGGCGTTGCGATACTCGAAGCACCAGCCGCCGGGGGCGGCGCCGGGAGCCTT
>DATKFK010000265.1:0-2790 GCA_035544375.1 Thermoanaerobaculia bacterium | reverse complement strand
GGCGGCCGCGGTCCCGCCTCCCGCCCCCGCGCCCGCCACCGACACCGGAGTGCGGCGCCGGATGACCGGCGAGATCGCCCTTTCGGAGATCGAAGAGCTGGCGCGGACGCGACGGAAGATCGAGCCGTCATCGCGTCCCGGGCTGGCCGCCGCGGCGCCGGCGGCGGCATCGGCCGCGGCGCCGGCTGCGATTCCCCTGGCGAGCCCGCTGACGCCGCCGCGGCCGCTCGATGTCCTGCAGCCCGGGCAGCCGGGGCGCCTCGGGCAGCCCGGGCAACCCGGAGCCTGGCCGGGCGACGACAGTCCGGCAGCCACCCAGCGCATCCAGATGGTGCCGCGGGAGGCCATGGAGCCGGCCGGCCAGAAGTTCGGGCAGTACACGCTGCTCGAGCGCATCGCGGTTGGCGGCATGGCCGAGGTCTGGAAGGCGCGGATGCGCGGCGTCGAGGGTTTCCAGAAGACGGTGGCGATCAAGAAGATCCTGCCCCACATGACGGACAACGCCGACTTCGTCAGCATGTTCATCGACGAAGCCAAGCTGGCAGCCCAGCTCAGCCATCCCAACATCGTCCACATCTATGACCTGGGCAAGATCGGCTCCGACTTCTACATCGCGATGGAGTACGTCGAGGGCAAGGACCTGCGCTCGCTGCTCAATGCCGCCCGCCAGCGCGGCGTGCCGCTGCCGCTCGGCCTGGCGCTGCTGATCGGCGTGCGCGTGGCCAGCGCCCTCGACTACGCGCACCGCAAGCGCGATTTCGAGGGCCGGGAAATGGCCCTGGTGCACCGCGACGTGTCGCCGCAAAACGTCCTCATTTCCTTCGACGGCGACGTCAAGCTCTGCGATTTCGGTATTGCCAAGGCGGTTTCCAAGGCCGGCCAGACGCAGATGGGGGCGCTCAAGGGCAAGCTCCAGTACATGTCGCCGGAGCAGGCGCGCGGCAACCTGGTCGACGCGCGGTCGGACATCTTCTCCCTGGCCACGGTGCTGTTCGAGATGCTGACCGGGCAGCGGCTCTTCGACGGCGATTCCGAGATGTCGGTGCTCGAAGCGGTGCGCCAGGTGAAGGTGCGGCCGCCGCGCCAGGTCGACCCCGCCATTCCGCGGGAGATCGACGACCTCGTGATGCACGCGCTGGCAGGGAGACCGGAAGACCGCTTCCAGACCGCCGGCGAGCTCGAGCAACGGCTGGAGGCCTTGATGTACGCGCTCAAGCCGTCGCCGAGCCACAGCGACCTCGCCGCCTACGTCCGGCGCGTCCTCGAGCCGGTGCCCGCCGGCGTCCGCGCCGACCGCGCGCCGACCGCGGCCGGCGACTCCGCCGGCGCCGGCTTCGGCGGGCTCCCGCAGCCTTCGCGTCCTGGCCTGCCGACGCCCGCGATCCCCAGGCCCGCGTCCCCGCCGGCGGTCCCCGCGGCGACCGGGGTCCCTGCCGTCCCCGGAAGCCCCGCCGTCCCATCGGTCGCCGCGGGCAGGTCGCCGGCGCTGCCGTCCGTGCCGCCGCCGCTGCCGCGTGTCGCCCCGGCCCAGGCGGCCGAGGCGTTCCCGCCGCCGGCGCTGCCCCCGCAGGTCGCGGCGGCCCCGGGAGGCGCGCCGCCGGACGTGGCGCCCCTGGCGCCGCTCGGCGAGGTGCGGCTCGACGAGGGCTCGCGGCCCAGCCGGCTGCTGCTGGCGGCCGCGGCGGTGATCCTGGTGGTCGCGGCGATCGCGACCTACTTCTTCGTCGGCCGCCGCCACGCATCCAACCCTGGCGGTTCTGCCGGCGCGCCCGCTGCCACGCTCCCGGGTGCCAAGGTCGCGGGTGCGCCCGCCGCCGCGGCAGCGGCCGGCGGCCAGCAGCCGGCCACTGGCGCCGCCGGCGCCGCCGGCACCCAGCCGGCCGCCGGCAAGGTGGACGTCCAGGGAGTGGTCGACCAGGAGGTCGCGCGCCGCGCCGAGGAGCTGAAGAAGAAGCTCGAGGACCAGCAGAAGCAATTGCAGCAGGAGATCGACAAGACGAAGGCGGCCAAGGCCGAGACCGCGAATGCCGCCGCGGCCAACCCCGCCGGCGCCGCGGCTTCCGGCCAGCCCCCAGGCGGCAGCGAAGCCGCCGCGGCGCGCGGCCAGCAGAAGCCGGCTTCGGTGCCGGGCGCCGAGCCGCGTGCCGGCGCCGCCGCCGACACCCCGCCCGGCGCCGCCGCGAGCGGCACTGCCGCGGCAGCCGCCACCCCTGCCGCCGCACAGCAAGAGGCCGCCAAGGAGCGGGCGGCCGCGGCCGAGCCGGCTGGCCGGCCGCAGACGGAGACCGCCGGGAGCGGCGCGGCGGCCCGCGCCGCGGCCGTGCAGGGCGGCTCCGGGGCCGCCGCGGCAGGGGGGTCGGTCGTGCCGCCGAAACTTGTCAGTACGCCTAAACCGGAGTATCCTCCGCTCGCCAGGAAACTCGGGGTCGAAGGCGTCGTCGTCCTGTCCGTCCTGGTCGACGAGCAAGGCCGTGTCGAGGACGTTCAGCTGTTGGAGCGGATCGGCGAGGATGTGGGGATCAACGAGGCCGCGCAGCAGGTGGCACGGGGGGCCCACTTCAAACCCGCGACCCGAGGTGGGGTCCCGATCAAGATGTGGACCCGGCTGCGAATTCCGTTCAAGCGATAAACGAGACGGCCGGTAGGCCAGGAGGCTCGGGCCGCCGACGGTCGAAGCCCACGGCCAGGGCGCAATTGGGAGGAGACCATGAGCCTCACCGAGCAACAGAGAAAATTCTACGAGAATACGCTCCAGGTGACCAAGCAGGAGATGGAGGAGCTCGATCGGGC
>DATKFK010000264.1:0-2047 GCA_035544375.1 Thermoanaerobaculia bacterium | reverse complement strand
CGCGCTGCTGCCGCGCCGGCACCGCCAGGGCGTGGCAGCTGCGGCAGGCCGGGCTGTCGGCCGCCTCGCCGAGATGCAGGCGGCGGGCGATCACCCGCGAGCGGTCGTTGAACAGCACGCCATAGGCCTGCGCATGCCGATCCTTCTTCTGCCAGATGAAGTACTCGTCCTGCCGCACGCCAAGCGTCCGGCGCGGCGTCACGCTGCCGTGGCAGCTGCTCGAGCCGCAGCTGGTGGGGCCGAGATAGAAGCCCTTCTCCGGCGGCGGGACGCCCGCGGCGGACGGCGGTAGGGTCCCGGCAGCTCCCGGGCTGCCGGGTGAAACCGGGGCGCTCGCGGCTGCCGCCGTCCCACCGGTCCCGGTGCCGCCCGGCGCACCCTGCGACCTCACGGCCATCAGCTGCACCGGCCGTGGTGCGGCGCCGGCAGCCCCGCCGCCATCGTTTGCCGCGGCGTTGCCGGGAGGTGCCGCTGCCGCTCCGGCCCGGGCGCCGGCTGGCAGCGCCGTCGAGCCGAGCGTTGCGGCCAGCACCGCGGCCGCGGTCCATGCTGCGAGATGTCGCGTCGGCTTCATGGCCGCCTCTCCTGGCGATCGGGTTGCTGGTGGGTGCGCGCCGGCGCTCCCGTTGCGCCCGCGGGCCGCGCGGCCGCAGCTGCCGCGGGGGCCCCGGGCGGCTGGTCGGCGACGGTGTAGACGGCGTCGCCTCGCATGTAAAGGCGACGCATCTCCTGGCCGTTGAACGGCCGCGCGCCCATGCGGTTGAAGACGCTGACCTGGTTGCCGCTCTCGTCGGCGGCGCGGTCGCGGTCCAGCCCCTTGGACAGGGCGAGCGCCGGCCCGTGGGTATGGCGGGTGGCAATCAGCTGCGGCGCGGGCCGCGGGCTGAAGCCGAGGTAGCCGGGCGTCGTCTCCGGCGAGGTCAGCTGCAGCACGGCGAGGCCGCGGCGGCCGTCGGCGACGTAGGCGAAGAGGCTGGCGTTGGTCGATGCGACCTTGACGTCGCGGACGTCGTCGAGCTTGCCGCCGGCGTCGTACAGCTGGTCGAGGACCGGGTGCTCCGGGCGCTCGACGTCGACGATCGCCACTCCCTGCTTGCCGGCCGCCAGGTAGGCGTAGGTGCGCGCCACGTAGACGCTGCCGCCGGCGAAGCCGCCGGCGCGCCCCACCAGCCGCGGCGCCGCGGGCGCGGTCACGTCCACCACCGCCAGGCCGTTGCGGTCGGCCACGAAGGCGTAGCGGAACTGCACCGCGACGGCGGACGGCTGCTCGAAGCCGCCGAGCGTCGCGACGATCCTGGGCGCCAGCGGCTCGGCGGCGTCGATCACCACCAGCCCGCGCCGCGCCACCACGTAGACCGTCGTGCCGGCGATCGCCAGGTTGGCGGCGCCGTCGAGCGCGCCGTCGGGGTTCCAGGTGAGGGCCCGCCTCAGGAAGTTGTTCTGCGGGTCGCCGTCGGTCAGGGTATCCACGTTGACGAAGATCAGCCCCTCGCGGCTGTCGGTGACCAGGGCGTAATGGTAGATCGGGTGCAGCGGCTGCTCGTGGTTGGCCGGATCGCCGCGCCGCCAAGGGGCGACCGGCATGGTGGTGGGCAGGGCCACCGCCGTGGCGTCACGGCTCGGCACCACCGTGTGCTGGCCGAGCGGCGACACCGGCGCCGACACCACGCGCTCGGAGAAATCCTTGTTGTCGACGTTGGCGACGTCGAGCACCACCAGCCCGCCCGCGCCCTGGGCGGTGAAGAGGTACTCGCCGCGCAGCTGCAGGCTGCGCACCTCGCTGCCCAGCAGCCTGCCGCCGCGCGCGCCGTGGTGATGCGCCTCGCGCAACGTGCCGCCGCGTGCGAGGTGAGCGCGATAGAAGTCCGGGTAGGCCAGGCGATGCAGGTAGCTGCCGATCACCGCCTGCGGCTCGTCCCACTCGGTCACCCCGACCGCCTCGAGGCCGCTCCTGCCCTCCGCCACCCAGGCATAGCGGCCGACGAAGTTGACGAAGTTGGTGCCCTGGGTGAGCAGCTGCGCCATCCAGGCGTTGTTGTCGCCGGCC
>DATKFK010000263.1:0-4801 GCA_035544375.1 Thermoanaerobaculia bacterium | reverse complement strand
GGCTGTCGGAGCCACGGGAGCCATAGGAGCCAGGGATGCCATTGGCGCCAGGGGCGCCAGGGCCTGGAGCTTACCCAGCGCGTGCCGGGCCTCGGCAAGGCGCTCGGCGATCATGGCGGTGACCGCGCGCCGTGCCCCGGTCCGCTCGAGCGCTTCCTGGACCTGCGCCACCGCGGCGTCGCCGAGGTGGGGATCGCCAAGGGCGTCGGCGACGCGCTGGCGGTCGGCGGCGCCGCCGTTGACCAGGGCGTGGTGGATGAGCAGGGTGTACTTGCCTTCGCGCAGGTCGTCGCCCACGGGCTTGCCGACCGTTTTGGGATCGCCGAACATGCCCAGCAGGTCGTCCTGCAGCTGGAACGCTTCGCCGACGGCGGTGCCGTAGCGCGACAGCTCGGCGCGCAGATCGGCAGGAGCGCCCGCCAGCAGGGCGCCCAGCTGGATCGGCCGCTCGGCGGTGTAGCGGCCCGACTTCAGGCGCAGCACCCGCAGCAGGTCCGACTCGCGGGGAGCGTGCGCGAGCGCGGCTGGCAAGCTGGCCGGAGCCGCCGTGGCGGCAGCGGACGGGCCGGATGCCTGCCGGCCGGCATGGCGGCGGTGAGCGAGCAGGTACTCGAGGTACTGGCCGGCGATCACCTCTTCACACATCCGGGAGAAGCAGCGGTTGAGCTCGACCCAATCGCGGGCCGGCGGTGCCGGCACCGGCCGCGGCTGCGGGTGCCCGGTCCCGAGCGGATCGGCGCCGCCGTTGCGCACCGCGACGCTGGTGAAGAGCTCGACCGCGTAGGTGTGGGCGAGGTCGCCGAGCAGGATGGCGGCGGAACGGCCGAAGTCGTCGGCGTCGCCGCGCAAGCGGCCCGCGCGGTGCAGGTCGCGGAAGCGCACGTGCGCCGCCGGCTGGCCGCGCCGCACCTCGGCATGGTCCATGATGTCGTCGTGGACCAGCAGATAGGTGTGGAGGAACTCCACGGCCAGCGCCAGCGGTAAGACCTGGCCGTCGGCGCGGCCGCCGCAGGCGCGATAGGTGTAGTAGACGAGCGCCGGACGGAGCCGCTTGCCGCCCTGGGTCATCATGCGGCCGAGGCCGTCGATCAGGTCGTCCGGCAGCTCGTGGGTCAGATCGTGGGCCGGGTCGGTGATCGGGTCGTGGGGCAGATCGTCAGGCGGTTTGCCGAGCGCGATCCGTTCCGGCCGGTCGGCGGGGCCGCCAGGCCCGGTGGCGGCGGAGCCGGCGGCGGCCCGCTTGGCGGCCAGGAAAGCCGCGATCTCGCGCTCGAGCCGGCCGCGAAAATCCTCCATCAGCCGGGCAAAGCCCGCCGATACGCCCGGCTCGGGACGGGTGGCCGCAGGCGCGTCAGGCGAGGGCAGGGGTGGTGCCGACTTTAGCAAGGCGATCTCTCGGGCGGGGTGCGCTGGCGGGACTGTGACGATCCGGGGCTGCCGAGCCGCCAAGTCTCGCGCCCTCCATCTGGGAAAGCGTATTCCAGAGCGAAACTCGATACTGCCCCGATACCCCTGCCCCCTGAGCAGGGCATCCCGCTCGCAAGTCTATCCGATCTCGACCGGCCGCCGCTCGCCTGGTCCTGCCTGCGTCGGCGCGCCTGGCCGGGAACGCGGATGGCTCGGCGGCTGGGACACTGGCCTTACGACGCAGTGCACTGGCCTTACGACGCAGTACACTGGCCTTACGACGCAGTGCACTGGACCCGGCAGCCGCCCCGGCTTCACCGCTGCTCGGCTGTCCCGAGCGCCTTGGTTCCCGTCTTGGCGCTGACCGCCGCTGCTCTACGGGCTGTTCCTGCTGTTCCTGCTGCCTGCTCTAATGACCGCCGCGCTTCTTCTTCTCGTCGTCTTCGTGGTCCTTCCCCGCGTCGCCGTCCTTCCCGGAGCCGCCACTCTTGCCGTCCCGAACGCCGGCCTTGCTGCCCGCGCGAGCTACGCGTGGCGGTTGCGCCTGGCGCGCTCCCTGCGGAGCCGATGCCGGACCCGGATCGTCCAAGTGGCCCCCGCTCGGCCGCGCGCTGGTGGGTGGGCTGGGCGGCTTGGGCGGTCCAGGCGCTTCGGCCGGCTCGCCGGCACGAGCCTCGGCGAGCGCCGTGAGGCAGCGGTGCCAATAGCGCAAGAGGTTGTGGAAACCCTCGAGCATCTGGGCCAGCGCGACCGCTTCCTCGGGCGGCAGGGGAGCGGCCGGTCCCTGGCTGATACCGAGGGGTTCGAGCAGGCCGAGCAACCGGTGCAAATGGCTTGGATCGCTCCAGGGATGCTGACCGCCTTCGCTGCCGCCACCCAGCTCGTGGATCTCGCCGGCTGTGGCGGCGAGCCCCATGCCGGCCGTGGGAGACCGGCCCGCCTCGACGCCGTTGAAGGCGCCGTAGGGAGGGACATCCGCGAAGCGGCCGACGCGGTCGTCCGGCCACGCGGCCGCGGTTTCTGCGAGAGGCCCCAGGCTGCCGCCGCGCCAGCCCTTCATCTGCTCCGGTCGGCCGTTGACGATTTGCAGGGCGTTGTGCAGGTCATTGAGGTCGCAGCCCAGGGTCTCCAGCAGCTTGTCCAGGGTCTCGAGCGATGGCCGCTGGCGGCCGGTCTCGTAGGCTGACAACATGCCCTTCGTGATGCCGGCGGCTGAGGCCACCTGGTACTGCTTGCGGACCTGGCGTTCGCGCAGCCAGCGCAGCGCCTGGCCAAGTCCTGTCAGCACGGGGACGGGAGGGATCGGAGGTTGAGTGGAGGTGTGCACGTCTGATCTCCTGATAGCAGTCTCCGCCAGGGCCGGGAGGACCTCGCTCGACCGGGGCGGCCGGATCGACGGGGTCGAGACAGGGACGGCGACCCGCCGGAAGCCCGGCTGGCGTATCCAGGTGCCAGCCGCTTCCGGTCGATGGCTTCACTCTAGGCGTAAACGAGGCGTAAGTCAACAAGAATCTGCCGCCCCTTCCGGGCGCCGCAGCGCGAGGAAGCTCAGCCCACCAGCCATCCTCGGATATTGTTGCTCTGTGGCCTCGCGATACCTCGTCAACGAGATCTTCTACAGCCTCCAGGGCGAGGGAGTCCGGGCGGGCACTCCCAATCTCTTTCTGCGGCTGGCGCGCTGCAACCAGGAGTGCCGGGTGGAGACGCACGGCTTCGACTGCGACACCGAGTTCGAGTCCGGCCGCTGGCTCACCGCACCTGAGATCGTCGCCGAAGCGCGCGGGTTGTCGGCCACCTGCTGCTGGCTGGTGTTGACCGGCGGCGAACCGGCGCTGCAAGTCGACGGCGAGTTGATCGACGCGCTGCACGGCGCCGGCCTCGAGCTGGCCATCGAGACCAACGGCAGCATCGAGCTGCCGCCCGGCATCGACTGGATCACCGTCAGCCCCAAGGTGGCCGAGCACGCCATTCGTCAGCGCACGGCGCACGAGGTCAAATACGTGCGGGGATTTGGCCAGGCGCTGCCACGGACGGTGGTCAAGGCCGGCCACTACCTGATCTCGCCCGCCTTCGACGGCGCCGGGCTCGACCGCCGCGCTCTCGAGTGGTGCATCCGGCTATGCCAGGAGAATCCGCCCTGGCGCCTGTCGGTGCAGCAGCACAAGCTGTGGGGCGTGCGCTGATCTTCAGGGGGCTTCGGCGTCTGCGGAGCTTTGGTGCGCTGGCAGGCTCTCTAGCAGCCTGCTAGGGAGATGGCGCCAGGATCGCCAGCACCAGCAGCCGGTCGTGGCCGGTGTTGCGGATGCCGTGCGGCACCTCCGCCGGGGCGATGAGAAGGGTGCCCGCGGACATCGGCTCCTCCCGTCCTTCCAGCAGGAAGAGGCCGCTGCCGGCCAGCACGTGATAGACCTTGTCGAGGCCCGCATGCGCATGGAGCCGGTGCTCCTGGCCAGGCTCGAAGGCATTCAGCCCGACGAGCAGGCGCTCCGATTGAAATAGGGTGGCCTTGCCCATCTTCGCGCCGTCGTAGACCGCGTGCTCTTCGGGACGTATCGGGAGCGGGTGCTCGATCGCCATCGCTGTCCTTTCGCGCCTACCTGCCACGCCCTGGTGGCTCCGTGGGCCTCTACTTTATCCGAGCCGGTACAATGCAGCAGCATAAAGCTCAGTGCCGAGGAGGTGTGACGATGACCAAGGAGCTGCCAGAGGGCTCGCCTTCCTGGACGTGCCGCCCGGCCCCGGCGAAGCCCCAAGCGGGTGCACCGGTTGCCGGATCTCCGGCTGCGCACGGCCGCCGCCATTGGGCCGCGGCGTGCCTGGTCCTGCTGGTTGGGCTGGCCGCGGCCGGTGGCGCACCGCCGGCGGCTGGCGCTCCGGTTCCAGGCCGTACGCCGCCGGCATCCGGCGGCTGGCTGCCGCCGGACCCGGCGCTGGTCGAACGGGCCCGCGGCCTGCTGCGCGAGGTGCCGCTGATCGACGGTCACAACGATCTGCCCTGGCAGCTTCGCGAGCGGTTCCACGATCAGCTGGCGAAGCTGGATCTGCGGCTCGACGCCAGCGGTCTGCGGCCGCCGCTGCACACCGACATCCCGCGGTTACGGCGCGGCGGCGTCGGCGGCCAGTTCTGGTCGGTCTACGTGCCGGTCGAGCTCGCCGGCCCCGCGGCGGTCCAGGCGGTCCTCGAGCAGATCGACGTCGTGCACCGGCTGGCCGAGCTGTACCCCGACACCTTCGAGCTGGCCGCCAGCGCCGCCGACGTGGTGCGCATCCACCGCGCCGGGCGCATCGCCTCGCTGATCGGCGTCGAAGGCGGACACTCGATCGGCGATTCGCTGGCGGTGCTGCGCGAGCTTTACCGGGCCGGCGCACGCTACATGACGCTCACGCACTCCAA
>DATKFK010000262.1:0-4292 GCA_035544375.1 Thermoanaerobaculia bacterium | reverse complement strand
CGGGCGGGTCCTGCGCGAGCAGCTGGACCGCCGCCGCCGCCGCCGCGACCCGGGCATTCGGCACGTTGCGGATGCGCAGCACCTCCGGCCGGCGCTCGGCGAGCAGGCGCCGCAGCGCGGCCAGGTCCAGCCTCTCGCGGCGCCAGTCGAGCCAGGGGCCGCCGGCGGCGGCAGCGCCGGGCGCCATGGCCGCGGCGGGCGCGGCCGCGGCGACGCGCAGCACCACCTGGTAGCGGAAGGCGCTCAGCTCGTTGTGGGCGCGCCCGCGCTTGGGGTGGACCTCGATGCGTTCGAGGCGGGGCAGCCTGCGTGCCAGCTCGGCAAAGAAATCGGGGGCGACCACCAGCTCGCTCTCCTGCGCGCGGCGCGATCGCACCTTCTGGCCGAGCCGCTCGGCCGGCAGCCGGTCGTCGGCCTGCGCCAGCTCCACCGCGACGTGAAACGCCTGCAGCAGCGGCAGGCTGCGCAGGTCGCCCAGGAAGATGGCGCCGCCGGGGCGCAGCGCCGCGACCGCGCCCGCCAGCACCTCGGCGAGGTAGTCGGCGCTGGGGAAGTACTGCGCGACCGAGTTGAGGATGACGGTGTCGAGCGAGCCCGGCTCCACGTCGTCGAAGCAGTCGGCCGGACGCTGCAGCAGCCGCACCCGGGCGGGATCGAGGCCGGCGCTCCCGAGGTGGGACTCGACGTAGCGGATGGCCTGCCGCGAGATGTCGGTTCCCAGATAGCTCTCGCAGCCCGGCGCGACGCGGAACAGGATCATGCCGGTGCCGCAGCCGATCTCGAGCACCCGGCGCGGCCCCAGCCCCGCGATGCGTGCCACGGTATCCTCCAGCCACTCTCGCATCTCGGCGGCGGGGAGCGGCTGGCCGGAATAGGTGCTGTCCCAGCCGGCGATGTTGAAGGTCGGGTCGGGCTCCGTCGCCTGCTGCTTGTAGACGCTGCCGAACACCATCTCCCAGCGCGCCACCTGCTCGGCTTCCAGCTCGGGGTCGGCGGCCTCGCCGTCGTGGCGCCGGTCGTCCGGCTCCTGCACCACGTACGCCACCAGGCGCCGGTCGCCCGCCGCGTCCTCGCGCGCCGTCACCACCGCCTCGCGCACCGCCGGGTGGCGGCCGAGCAGCGATTCGATCTCGCCGGTCTCGATGCGGAAGCCGCGGATCTTGACCTGCTGGTCGATCCTCCCCAGATGCTCGAGCTGGCCATCCGGCAGGTAGCGGGCGAGATCGCCGCTGCGATAGAGGCGCTCGCCGGACCCCAGGGCGGCGGGGACGAAGCGCTCCGCCGTGAGCTCCGGCCGGCCGAGGTAGCCTCTGGCCACTCCCGCGCCGCCAACACAGATCTCCCCCGGGACGCCGGGGGGAACCGGGTTGCCGCGGCGGTCGAGGAGGAAGACCTCGAGGTCGCCGAGCGGCCGGCCGATCGGGCTGCCGAGGCTCGGGCGCAGGTCGCCGCGGCCGAGCCGCCGGACGGTGACGTGCACGGTGGTCTCGGTGATGCCGTACATGTTGACCAGCCGCGGCCGCTCCTCGCCGTGCCGTGCGAACCAGCCTGCCAGGGTCCCTGGCTCGAGGCTCTCGCCGCCGAAGATCACCAGGCGCAGCGCGAGCTCGGGCGCGGCGCCCAGCCGCGCCTCGGCCGCCATCAGCTGCCGGAACGCCGAGGGGGTCTGATTGAGCACCGTGACCTGCTCATGGCAGAGCAGACGGTAGAAGTCTTCCGGCGAGCGGCTGACGGCATGGCTCACCACCACCAGCCGGCCGCCGTAGAGCAGCGCGCCCCACAGCTCCCACACCGAGAAGTCGAAGGCGTACGAGTGGAAGAGAGTCCAGACGTCGCCGGCGCCGAACTCTCCCCAATCCTCGGTCGTCCGCATCAGCCGCACGACGTTGGCATGGCTGACCACGACCCCTTTGGGGCGGCCGGTCGAGCCCGAGGTGTAGATCACGTAGGCAGCGGCGTCGCCCGTCGCCGCCGCGGGCAGATCGCCGTCGGGCAGCTGCTCGAGCGCCGCCTCGGGGGCGTCCAGGAGGAGGATGCGGACGCCAGGAGCGCCGGTGTCCAGCGCGGCCGCGGCGGCGCGGGTCGCCACCACCAGGCCGAGGTCGGCGTCCGCCGTCATGAAGGCCAGGCGCTCGCGCGGATAGCTCGGGTCCAGGGGCACGTAGGCGCCGCCCGCCTTGAGGATGCCCAGGATGCCCAGGACCAGCTCCGGCGAACGCTCCATGCACAAGCCCACCCGCGTCTCGGGACCGACGCCCAGGGCGCGCAGGCGTCGCGCCAGGCGGTTGGCGTGACGGTTGAGCTCGTCATAGCTCATCTCCACGATGCCGCAGCAGAGGGCCGGCGCCTGCGGCCGCAGCCGCGCCTGGCGCTCGAACATGGCGCTCAAGCTCGTGGCGGCCGGGTGCGCGGCCAGGCCGCCGCTCCACTCGCGGGCCAGCTGATGGCGCTGCCCTTCGCTCAGCAACGGCAGCGAGGCGAGCGCCGCCGCGGGCGCCGCCGCCGCGGCATCCAGCAGCAGCGCGAGCTGCCCGGCGAGGCGCTGGATGGTGACCGGCTCGAACAGCTCGCGGCTGTACTCGAAAGTCCCATCCAGCGCCCCGCCGCGCACCGCGACGGCAAGGCTCAGATCGAACTTGGAGGTGCCGGTGTCCGCTCCGGCCTTCGCGGCGCTCTCGATCTCGAGGCCGGCCAGGGGCGGCACCGCGCCGGGGAACTGCTGGAATGCGAACATCACCTGCGCCAGCGGGTTGCGACCGGCCAGACGCTCCGGGCGCAGCTCTTCGACCAGCCGCTCGAACGGCAGGTCCTGCCAGGCGTAGGCGTCGAGCGCGGTCTCGCGCACCGCGGCCAGCAGGTCGCCGAAGCCGGCGGCGCCGGCCACCCGGGTGCGCACCACCAGAGTGTTGACGAAGAAGCCGATCAGTCCCTCGACCTGGCGCTGGTTGCGGCCGGCGATGGCCATGGCGACGCCAAGATCACCGGCATCGGGCTGCGCGGTGAGCCGGTAGAGCAGCGCCTCGAGGGCCGCCAGCACCAGCATCGCCAGCGTCGCGCCGTGGCGCCGGCACAGCGCGGCGAGGCGGGGCGCCAGCGCCTCGGCGAGTGGAAAGTTGAGATAGCCGCCGCGATAGGAGTCGCCGGCCGGACGCGGGTGATCGCAGGGCAGCTCGAGCGCTTCCGGCATCCCCGCGAGCTGGCGCCGCCAGTAGGCGAGCCCTGCGGCGAGCGCCTCGCCCTCCAGCCAGCGCCGCTGCCAGAGCGCGAAGTCGGCATATTGCACCGGCAGCGCGGGCAGGGGCGATGGCAGGCCGGCGACGAAGGCGCCGTAGAGCTCCGTCAGCTCGCGGTGCAGGACCGTGACCGACCAGCCGTCCGCGACGACGTGGTGCAGGTTGAGCAGCAGCAGGCCAGTCCGCGGCCCGAGCCGCAGGTGGGTGGCGCGCAGCAGCGGGCCGCGGGCAAGGTCGAACGGGCGCCGGGCCGCGCGCTCCGCGAGCGCCGCCGATTCGGCGCTCCGCGCCGGCTCGGGCAGGCCGGAGAGGTCGATCGACGGCAGCAGGAAGGCGCTCGCCGCCGCGGCGGCCGGGGCGATCCACTGCAGCGGCTCGCCGCCGCTCACCGGGAAACTGGTGCGCAGCGTCTCGTGGCGCCGGATCAACTCGCGCAGGCTGGCGGCGAGCGCCCGGAGGTCGAGCGGGCCGCGCAGCGCCAGCGCCTCGGGCATGTTGTAGGCAGGGCTCTCCGGCGCCAGCTGGTGCAGGAACCAGAGGCGCTGCTGGGCAAACGACAGCGGCAGGCGGTCGGGCCGACCCCCGGCCGCCAGCGGTGGTGCCGGCGGCAGCGATGCCGGCGATCCTGCCGATCCTGCCGGGCGTCCGCGCCGCGCCTCGGCCAGGACCGCGGCAAGATCCGCCAGCGTCGGAGTCTCGAACAGGGCGCGCAGCGGCAGCTCGACGGCGAAGACCTCGCGGATGCGCGAGACCGCCTGCGTCGCCAGCAGGGAGTGACCGCCGAGCGCGAAGAAGTCGTCGCCCGGGCCGATCGGCGGCCGGCGGCCGAGGACCTCGGCCCAGATCCCTGCCAGCAGCTCCTCGGCCGGAGTCAGCGGGCCGGCCGCGGTCGGTGGGCCCGGCGCCGCCGGCCGGGCGGCGAGGATGGCGGCCGCCGCCCGCCGGTCGAGCTTGCCGGTAGCGGTGAGCGGCAGCTCGGCCATGGCGACGATCGCCGCCGGAACCATTGCCTGCGGTAGCTGCTGGACCAGATGGGCGCGCAGGGCTGCCGCCAGCGCG
>DATKFK010000261.1:0-2892 GCA_035544375.1 Thermoanaerobaculia bacterium | reverse complement strand
CCCGAAGGCACGGGCCTGGTGGGCGGCCTCGATCGTCCTGCCCGTCTTGCCAGAGAAGGAGACGACTACCACCGCCGTCTCACTCGCGAGGTACCGGACCCCGTACCGGGCGAAGTCGAGGGCGTGTTCCCAGCGGACCTGGAGCCCGGAGTACCGGTTGAGCGCCAGTGCCGCCGCCTGGCAGGCGAAACCCGAGTCGCCGCACCCCACAAGGACGACATGGCGGATGCGGGATTCCCGCAGCCGTTCGACCGTCGTCACCGCCTGGCCCGCCAGCTCGAGCCGATCGCGGATCACGGCGGGGATCGTCGTGATCTCCCGCTCCATCACGCCGCTGTCGTCCTGCTCGCCTGGCTCCGGGAGCAGCGTGGCGCTTGGCAGCTTTCCCTGCGCGTAGCGGGAGCGCAGGCGCTCGGCGACGCCGGCGCGGCGAAGCAGGCGCAGCGAGCCGCTGGCACCTAGGGCGGCTCCCGCAGTGGCGGCACCCCGCTGTGCGGCGACGACGAGAGATTCACCGACGGCGATCCCGGCGGCAAGGCCCCCGCAGAAGGTGTCGCCGGCGCCGGTGGCATCCAGTACGGCGTCGTTGGGGGGCGCGATGCGGACCGGTAGGCCACCGGGGGCACTGACCAGCGCCCCCTTCTCGCCGCACTTCACGACCACCGCCGGCACCCCCTCGGCCTGCAATTCGCGGCAAGCCCGCTCGGGGTCGTCGTAACCGAGGATGGCGGCCAGTTCCCCGTGGCTGGGCACGAACACGTCGACGCGCCGCGCGAGGGCGAGGACCTCGTCCCTTCCGGCCGACCAGGCCTCGTGGGTGTCCAGGGTCACGATCGCCCGGCGGCCTTCGGCCCGGAGGTGCCCGACGATACCGGCGGCGGCCTCGAAGGGCATGGCAGCGACGTGGACCACCGGTGGGCGGTCCCGCTTCTGGTCGGTCCACCCCGCTGGGATGTCCTCGGGGCTCGGCGCCACCTCGAGGCGACGCTCCGGCGGCGTCCGGTACACCCAGCTGCGGTGCCCGTCGTGCTCGTAGATCACCCAGTTGCGGACCGTAGGACCTTCGATCGGCCGCAGGCCGCCGGTGTCGAGCCCGGCGTCGCGGAGGCGGTCAAGCGCCGCGACCGGGAAGTCGGCGCCGACCCGTGCGACCACTCCCACCGATAGGCCCCAGATCAGGGCGCCGGTCGCCGCGTAGATGGTGTTGCCGCCGGGCGATGCCATGGTGGTCTCGCCGCTGGGGTGGACGATGTCGTCAATAGTTAGGTTCCCGACCACGATGACGTCGTGCTCCGCGGGCCCCTGCCGACCCGCCCCGGGGCTCATCACGCGCTCGTTCTCCGTCATCCCTTGCGGACCTCGTCTTTGGCCCCCGGTGTCGGGAAATTCAGGATCCGGTCGTCGAAGCGGTGGCTCTCGAAGCTGAAGCGGAATCGCTCCACGCGGTACAGGACCTTCGAGAACTCGACGGCCTCGCCCGCATGGTCGTAGGTGACTGAGTCCACCCGCAGGACCATGGCACCGGTCGCCACCCCCAGGGGCGCGGCCTCCTCGTCAGTGGCGTGAACCACCTCGATGACGCTCTCCGCGCGGACGAGCTCGATGCCGTAGACAGTGTCGAACGTCCGGTAGAGGGAGCCGCCGTCCAGCTCACGCTCTTCGATGCCGGGGAAGCGCGCCGGGTCCAGGTAGGCGGACAGCAGCGCCACCGGGCTCGCCTCCAGGCGGGCGAGGCGCTGGATCAGCACGAGCTTGCGGGACCGCCCTCCTAGGGCGGCAGCCTCCGGCCGCCGCGGGACGAGGCCTTTGTAGAGCATCACAAGCTCCAGGCGGTCGCCGTGCTCGGCGTGGCTCCCGGTGAAGCTGGACAAGTTCGAGATCTTCTCCTCGAACTTGGGCTGGCGGACGAAGGTCCCTCGCCCCCGACCCCGGTCGAGGTAGCCCTCGGCGGCGAGATGCATGAGGGCCTGGCGGACCGGCGCGAGGCTGACGCCCCACTGCTCCGCCAGCGCACCCTCCGACGGCAGCCGGCTACCAGGGGCCAGGCGGCCAGCGACGATCTCCTCGCGCACCAGGTCGTGGATCTGGCGGTGCAGCGGCACAAACGAGCCGCGGTGCACCGCAAGGGCGGTCAGCCAGCCGTCGCCGCTGCCGTGCGACCCGATGTCCTGCTCAAGAGGTGTCGAAGCCGTCACCTGCTGCATCTCCCCATGTTGCCCCGGGGCGGAAGTCTGGAACAGCAATAATGACAGATCATTATAAGTTTGTAACGGGTGATCGCCGGCCTACCGCGTCCGCCGGCAGGCCGGCGGGCCCCGGACACGGATAGGCCGCCGCTCACGCCCGCGGCCCGGCACGCCCGCGCCGTCGAGATCCGGCAGCAGGTCAGCGAGCTCGCCGGAGCCCTGGCTGATACCGCCACCGCCACGACCGTCGCGAAACGCCGCGCGCCAGATGGAGCGCCCCAGACCTCGCGCCCGTTCGGGGAGGCAGGCCTAAGCGCGGCTAACGACGGGTGAACGTGACGTGGGTGACGCCGCTGGGAGAGCTCACGGACTCGATGGCGAAGCGCTCCTCCAGGCCCTCCGGTCCCTCCCAGAGGGACTCGCCGCGGCCGAGGAGGATCGGCACGAGCGCGATGTGCATGTGATCGATCAGGCCGGCGGCGAGGAACTGGCGGATGGTGGCCGGGCCGCCGCCGATGCGGACGTCGAGGCCGTCCGCGGCCTCCCTGGCCGCCGCAAGCGCCTGCGCCGGGCTGGCGTCGATGAAGTGGAAGGTGGTGCCGCCCTTCATCTCGATCGAGGGCCTGACGTGATGGGTGAGCACGAAGACGGGGGTATGGAACGGCGGCTCCTCGCCCCACCAGCCCTTCCACTCCTCGTCGGTCCA
>DATKFK010000260.1:0-16635 GCA_035544375.1 Thermoanaerobaculia bacterium | reverse complement strand
CGAGATCGAGTACCGGCGCGACCTCTTCGCGGCCGCGACCGTCGAGCGCCTTGCGGGACACCTCGCCTACCTGCTCGCCGGCGCCGCCGCCTCGCCCGCGTGCCCGGTCTCGGAGCTGCCTCTCCTCGGCGCCGCCGAGCGGGCCCAGCTGGCGGTCGAGTGGAACGACGCGGCCACCGCCTGGCCGTCGCGGGCGACGGTCCACGCGATCTTCGCCGAGCAGGCGGCACGCCGGCCGGCCGCGGTGGCGCTCGCGGCGGGGACGCGCCACGTGACCTACGGCGAGCTCGACCGGCGCGCCGGCGACCTCGCCGCCCGGCTGGGCGCGCTCGGCATCCAGCCCGAGGACCCGGTCGGCGTCTTCCTCGAACCGTGCCCCGAGATGGCGACGGCGATGCTGGCCATCCTGAAAGCGGGGGCCGCCTACCTGCCGCTCGATCCCTCCCATCCCCCCGAGCGCCTGGCCCACATGCTGTCCGCGGCCCGGTCCCCCGTGGTCGTCGCCGGCTCCTCGCTGCGGCGGCGCCTGCCCGCCCTCGACGCGCTCGTCCTGGCCGTCGATGCGGAGACCGGCCTGTCCGCGCCGCCGCCGGGGGCACCCGCGGAGCGCCCGCCGCGCGCCGCGGCGGCGGTGCACCGCGCCGCCGCCCGTGCCGCGTTCCCGGAGAGCCTGGCGCTGGTCATCCATACCTCGGGCTCGACCGGCACCCCCAAGGGGGTCGCCCTCCCGCACCGCGGCGTGGTCCGCCTGGTGCGGCAGACCAACTACCTGCGGATCTCGCCGGACGAGGCCGTGGCGCAGGCCGCCAACCCGACCTTCGACGCCGCCACGTTCGAGATCTGGGGGGCGCTGCTCAACGGCGCGCGGCTGGTCTGGATCGAGCGCGAAGCCCTGCTCGCGCCGGCCGCCATGGTGCGGCGCCTGGAGGAGGCAGGGGTCAGCGTCCTCTTCCTCACCACCGCCCTCTTCAACCAGGCCGCCCGCGCCCTGCCGGAGGGCTTCCGTTGCCTGCGCCACCTGCTGTTCGGCGGCGAGGCCGCGGACGCCGGCAGCGTGCACGCGGTGCGCCGGGCCTGCCCGCGCCTGCGCCTGGTCAACCTCTACGGCCCGGCCGAGACCACCACCCTGGCCACCTGGCATCGGGTCGCCGCCCCGGACGACGGCGCGGCAGCCGTTCCCATCGGCCGGCCGGTGGCCAACACCGCCGTCCGGGTCCTCGGCCCGGCGCTCGCCGCCCTGCCGGCGGGAGCGGCAGGCGAGCTCTGCGTCGGCGGCGCCGGCCTGGCGCGCGGCTATCTCGGCCGCCCCGACCTGACCGCCGAGAGGTTCGTGCCGGCGCCGTTCGCGGCCCCTGGCGAGCGCCTCTACCGCACCGGCGACCGGGCCCGCCACCGCTGGGACGGCAGCCTCGAGTTCCTGGGCCGCATCGACCGCCAGGTCAAGCTCCGCGGCTTCCGCGTCGAACCGGGCGAGGTCGAGGCCGCCCTCGCGCGGCACCCGGCGGTGCTCGAAGCCGCGGTGCTCGTCCGGCCGACCCTGGCCGGCGAGGCGGGGCTCGTCGCCTACGTCGCCTGCCGCGCCGGGCGGCAGCCGGCGCCGGCCGAGCTGCGGGCGGCGCTGCGGCGCACGCTGCCCGACTTCCTGGTGCCGGCGCACTTCGTGCCGCTGCCGGCGCTGCCCCTGACCCCTAGCGGCAAGGTGGACCGCGCGCGGCTCGCCGGCCTGCCCCTGGCCGAGCCCGCCGCCGCCTCGGCGGCCCCGCGCACCCCGACCGAGGAGCTGCTCGCGGTCGTCTGGGGCGACGTCCTGGGCCGCACGCAGGTCGGCATCGAGGACGACTTCTTCGCCGCCGGCGGCCACTCGCTGCTCGCCACCCGCCTGGTGTCGCGCCTGCGCGAGACGTTCGCCATCGAGCTGCCGCTCGGCGAGCTGTTCGAGCATCCGACGCTCGCGGCCCTCGCCGCGCGCATCGACCGGGCGCTGGCCGAGGAGGGCGCCGGGGCCGCCGCGGGCGCGGCGCTGCCGCCGGTCACGCCGGTGCCTCACGCCGGGGAGCAGCCGCTGTCGTTCGCGCAGGAGCGGCTCTGGCTGCTCGACCGGCTCGATCCCGGCACTCCCGCTTTCGACATCCCGATCTCGCTCTCGCTCCACGGGCCGCTCTCCCCGGCGGCGCTCGCCGCCGGCCTGCGCGAGGTGGTGCGGCGGCACGAATCGCTGCGCACCTCGTTCGGCGAGAGCGCAGGGGCTCCCTGGCAGCGGGTGTGGCCGGCCGCCGCCGTCGCCGCCGCGCTCCCGCTCGTGGACCTCGGCGCGCTGCCGGCGGCGGCGCGGGACCGCGAGGACCGGCGGCTGGCCGCACTGCAAGCGGCGTTCTCCTTCGATCTCACGCGGGCGCCTCTGCTCTCCGCCTGGCTGCTGCGCCGCGGCGCCGCCGAGCACCGGCTGCTGCTCAACCTCCATCACATCGTCGCCGACGGCTGGTCGATGACGGTGCTGGTGCGCGAGATCAGGGAGACCTATGCCTCCTGCATGGACGGCCGGCCGCCGCGGCTCCCCGCGCCGGCTCTGCAATACGAGGACTTCGCGCTGTGGCAGCGGCGGTGGTTCACCGGCGAGCGCCTCGCCGCACAGCTCGGCTACTGGCGCGACCGCCTGCACGGCCCCCTGCCGGTCCTCGACCTGCCGCACGACCGCCCGCGCGCGGCGGTGCAGGGCTTCACCGGCGCCAGCGCGCGCCTGGTCCTGCCGTCCGCGCTGACCGCGGCCCTGCACGCGCTCGGCCGCCGCGCCTCCGCCACGCTCTTCATGACCCTCCTCGCCGCCTTCGCGGTGCTGCTGGCGCGGCTCACCGGCGAGACCGACGTCCTCGTCGGCACTCCCATCGCCGGCCGCACCCGGCGCGAAATCGAGGACCTCGTCGGCATCTTCCTCAACACCCTGGTCCTGCGCCTCGACCTCGCGGGGAACCCTGCCGGCGAGGCCCTGATCGAGCGCGTGCGCGCCGCGTGCCTCGAGGCGTTCGGCCACCAGGACCTGCCCTTCGAGCAGCTGCTCGCCGAGCTGGCGCCGGTGCGCGACCTCTCGCACACGCCGCTCTTCCAGGTCTTCTTCAACATGCTCAACCTGCCCGCCCTCGATCTGCGGCTGCCCGGACTGGCGATCGAGGTGGACACCGCGCCGCGTCCGCCGGCCCGCTTCGACCTCACCCTCTACGTCCTCGAAGACGGGGCGGCGGCAACCGTCGAGGCGGTCTACAACCGCGACCTCTTCGGCGCCGAGCGGATGCAGGAGCTGCTGCGCCAGCTGGCGCTGACGCTCGAGCAGCTGGCGGCGGACCCGGCCCGGCCGATCAGCAGCTTCACCCTGGTCACGGCGCAGGCGACCCGGCTGCTGCCCGACCCGAGCGCCGAGCTGCCGGGCTCATGGCACGGCGCCGTGCACGAGACCTTCGCCCGCCAGGCGCTGGCCACGCCCGACGCCCTGGCCGTCTCCGACCCGCACGCCAGCCTGCCCTACCGCGACCTCGATCGGCTCGCGAACCGGCTCGCGCACGGCCTGATCGCGGGCGGCGCGGGCCTGGGCAGCGTGGTGGCGATCCTCGGCCATCGCAGCGCGCCCCTGGTCTGGGGCATGCTGGGGGCGCTCAAGGCGGGGGCGGCCTTCCTCGTCCTCGATCCCGCCCACCCGCCTGCCTGGCTGGCAGCGATGGTGCGCCTGGCCTCGCCGCGGGCCCTGCTGCGGGTGCCGGCGGCGGGACCGGTGCCGGCGGCGGTGACCGCGCAGCTCGACGCCTGCGGCTGCAACTGCCGGCTGGACCTGGCCGCCGGGGGGCCCGGCGAGGAGCCGTTCGGGGCATGGCCCGCGACGCCGCCGCTCGTCGAGCTGGGACCCGACGATCCCGCGACGCTCACCTTCACGTCGGGCTCGACCGGCGTGCCGAAGGGCATCCTCGGCCGCCACCGGTCGCTCGCCCATTTCGCTCCCTGGCAGCAGCAGCGCTTCGGCCTGACCGCCGCGGACCGCTTCGGCATGCTCTCGGCGCTCGCCAACGATCCGTTGCAGCGCGACGTCTGCACGCCGCTGCAGCTGGGCGGGGTGCTGTTCGTGCCCGACCCCGACGACCTCGGCTCGCCCGGCCGGCTGGCCGCCTGGCTGCGGGACCGCGAGATCACCGTCGCCAACCTCACGCCGTCGCTGCTGCAGCTGCTCACCGCGCGTCCCGATCCCGCCCCGACGCTGCCGGCGCTGCGCGCCGCCTTCGTGGTCGGCGAGGCGCTGCTCGGCCGGGACCTCGAGCGGCTGCGCCGGCTGGCTCCCAACGCCACCTGCGTCAACCTCTACGGCACCACCGAAACGCAGCGCGCGCTCGGCTACTTCGTGGCCGCGGCGCCCCTGGCGCGCGAGACCGTGCCGCTCGGCCGCGGGATCGCCGAGGTGCAGCTGCTGGTCCTCAATGCCGACGGGCAGCCGGCCGGGATCGGCGAGCTGGGCGAGATCCACGTGCGCAGCCCGCACCTGGCCCTGGGCTATCTCGGCCAGCCGAAGCTGACGCGCCGGAGCTTCGTGCCCAACCCGTTCGCCGGCACCGCCGGCGACCGCCTGTACCGCACCGGCGACCTGGGCCGCTACCTGCCCGACGGCAACCTGGAGCTCGCCGGCCGCCGCGACCAGCAGGTGAAGGTCCGCGGCTTCCGCATCGAGCTGGGCGACGTCGAAGCGACCCTCGCCCGCCACCCGGCGGTCGAGCAGGCGGTGGTGACCTTCCATCACGACGATGCCGGCGATGCCTACCTCGCGGCCTACGTGGTGCCGGCCGCCGGTGCCCGGCCCGACCCGGAAGAGCTGCGGCGGTTCGCGCAGCGCGAGCTGCCGGGCTACATGGTGCCCGCGGCCTGCATGGTGCTCGACGCCCTGCCGCTGACGCCCGCCCACAAGGTCGATCGCCGCGCGCTGCCGCCGCCGGTGCGGAGCCGCGGCGCGCGGCCGGAGGCGGCGCCGCGCTCGCCCGTCGAGGAGATCCTCGCCGCGATCTGGGGCGAGGTCCTGGGCCAGCAGCAGGTCTCGATCGACGACGACTTCTTCGCGCTGGGCGGCCATTCGCTGAAGGCGGTGCAGGCGGTCTCGCGGGTGCGCGACCGGCTGGGCATCGAGATGCCGCTGCGCGCCCTCTTCGCCGATCCGACGGTCGCCCGGCTCGCCCGCCGCATCACCGAGCTGCAGCGCGACGGCGGCGGCGGGCCGGATGCGGCGGCGGCGGCGGTCGAGACCCTGCGCCCGGGACCGCGCCCGGAGATGCCGGAGCTCTCCTTCGCCCAGGAGCGCCTCTGGTTCCTCGATCAATTCGAGCCCGGCAACCCCGCCCTCAACCTGGCGACCGCCGTGCGCCTGACGGGCGCCGTCGATGCCCGGGTCCTCGCCCGCGCCCTGGGCGAGATCGTGCGGCGCCACGAGGCGCTGCGCACCCGCTTCCCGGCGCGCGCGGGGCGGCCGGCGCAGGTGATCCGCGCCGCCGGCCCGGTGCCGCTGCCGATCGCCGACCTCGCGGCGCTGCCGCCCGCCGCCCGCGACACCGAGCGCGGCCGGCTGGCGGCCACGGTGGCCTGGCGCCCCTTCGACCTCGCCTCGGGACCGCTGCTGCGCTGCCTGCTGCTGCGCCTCGGCCACGCCGACCACGTGCTGGCGGCGGTCCTCCACCACATCGCCGCCGACGCCTGGTCCCTGGGGGTCTTCTTCCGCGAGCTGGCCGCGCTCTACCAGGCCTTCGCCGCCGGCTCGCCGAGCCCCCTGCCGCAACCGCCGGTGCAATACGTCGATTTCGCCGCCTGGCAGCGGCGCCGCCTCGGCGGCGAGCTGCTGCGCTCGCGCCTCGCCTGGTGGCGGCAGGAGCTGGGCGCGAGCCCGCCGCCGCTCGAGCTGCCGGCCGACCGGCCCCGCCCGGCGGTGCGCAGCTTCCATGGCGCGCGCCACCCGGTCGCGCTGCCGCCGCCGCTCACCGCCGCCCTGCGCCAGCTCTGCCGCCGCCACGACGGCACGACGTTCATGACCCTGCTCGCGCTCTTCGTCACGCTGCTCCACCGCTACACCGGCGAGCGCGAGATCCTGGTCGGCACCCCCTACGCCAACCGCGAGCTGGCCGAGACCGAGGGCCTGATCGGCATCTTCTTCAACCTGCTGGCGCTGCGCTGCGAGCCGACGCCGCGGACGCCTTTCGCCGCGCTCCTGGGGCGCGTGCGCGAGGCGGCGCTCGGCGCCTTCGCCCACGCCGACCTGCCCTTCGAGCTGCTGCTCGCCGACCTGCAGCCCGGCCGTCACCTGTCGCGCACGCCGCTCTTCCAGGTCACCTTCGTGCTGCAGAACGCGCCGATCACGGTGGCGCCGGTCCCCGGGCTCACCATGGAGCGCCTGGAGATCCCCGGCCGCACCTCGAACTGGGACCTGACGCTGTTCCTGCACGAGGGCGAGGAGTCCCTGGCGGGAGAGATCGAGTACAAGCTCGAGCTGTTCGACGCGGCGACCATCCGGCGCCTCGCCGGCCACCTGCTCGCCCTGGCCGGCGGGGCCGCGGCCGACCCCGGCACGCCGCTCGGGGACCTGCCGCTGACCGGCGCGGGCGAGCGCCAGCAGCTCCTGGCCGAGTGGAACGACACCCGCGCGGCCGCCGCCGCGGCGTCCTCTCTCACCCTGGCCGACCTCTTCGCGGCCAGCGTGCGGCGGGCGCCCCAGGCGTGCGCGGTCGCCAGCCCGGACGGCGACCTCTCCTATGCCGCGCTGGAGGCGCGCGCCAACCAGCTGGCCCGCCACCTGCGCCGCGGCGGCGTGGGACGCGGCGACCTCGTCGGCGTCTACATGGAGCGCGGCAGCGAGATGGTCGTGGCGCTGCTCGCCGCCGTCAAGGCGGGCGCCGCCTACGTGCCGCTCGATCCCGACTACCCGGCGGCCCGCGTGCACTGGATCCTCGCCAGGCTGCGCATCGGCCGGCTGCTCACCCACGCGCCGCGCCTTCAGGCGGTGGCCGGCCTGGCCGCCATCGGGCCGCTCCCCGACCTGTGCGAGGTGATCGCGACCGGAGCGGTGCCGGGCGCCGCGGCGGGCGCGACGTGCGGCACCGCGCGGCTCGCGTCGCGCGCCGACCTCGAGCGCCTGCCGGCCACCCCGTTGCCGTCGCCGGCCGGACCCGACGACCTGGCCTACGTCATCTTCACCTCCGGCTCGACCGGCGCCCCCAAGGGCGTGATGGTCCAGCACCGCGCCATCGTCCACCTGGTCTCGTGGGTCAACGAGCGCTTCGGCGTCGGGCCCCGGGACCGGCTGCTCTTCGTCACCTCGCTCTGCTTCGACCTCTCGGTCTACGACGTCTTCGGCATCCTGGCCGCCGGCGGCACCGTGCGCGTCGCCGCGGCCGCCGAGGCCCACGACCCCGAGCGGCTCGTCCGCGTCCTGTGCGGCGAAGCGATCACGTTCTGGGACTCCGCTCCCGCCGCGCTGCAACAGCTCACCTCGTTGCTGCCGCCGCGCGCCGGCGACGCCCTGCGCCTGGTCTTCCTCTCCGGCGACTGGATCCCGCTGCCGCTGCCGGGGCGCATCCGCGACGCCTTCCCGCGGGCGCGGGTGGTGAGCCTGGGAGGAGCGACCGAGGCCACGGTCTGGTCGAACTTCTTCCCGGTGGACCGCCTCGCGCCGCACTGGGTCAGCGTCCCCTATGGCCGGCCGATGGCCAACGCCGCCTACCGGGTGCTCGACGAGGAGCTCGCGCCCTGCCCGATCGGCGTGCCGGGAGACCTCTACATCGCCGGCATCTGCCTGGCGCTCGGCTACGTGCAGGCGCCGGAGCTGACCGCCGACCGTTTCGTGCCCGATCCCCTGTGCCGGGGGGCCGGCGGCGGGCGTCTCTACCGCACCGGCGACCGCGCCCGCCACCGCGCCGACGGCAACCTCGAGTTCCTGGGCCGCCGCGACAGCCAGGTCAAGGTCCGCGGCTTCCGCATCGAGCTGGGCGAGATCGAGGCCACGCTCGCCGCCCATCCGGCCGTGCGCGAGGCCGTGGTCGTGGCGCGCCAGGACGCGCCGGGGGAGAGGCGCCTCGCCGCCTACGTGGTGCCGAAGCCGGCGGCGGCCGCGGCGGAGCTGCCCGCCGAACGCGCTGCCGAGCAGGTGGCGCGCTGGCAGATGATCTACGACGAGACCTACGGCGCCGCGGCCGCCGCCGATCCGACGTTCGACCTCGCCGGCTGGATCAGCAGCTACGACGGCCGGCCCATCCCCGCCGGCGAGATGCGGGAGTGGGTCGAGGGCACCGTCGAGGCCATCCTGGCGCTCGCGCCGCGGCGCGTGCTCGAGATCGGCTGCGGCACCGGGCTGTTGCTGTTCCGGCTCGCCCCCCGGGCCGAGCGCTACTGGGCCACCGACATCTCGGGCAAGAGCCTCGAGCGCATCGCCGCGCAGCTCGCGGCCGCGCCGCTGCCGCAGGTCAAGCTCTTGCAGCGCGCCGCCGACGACTGGTCGGGCATCGCCGGGCAGCGCTTCGACACCGTGGTGATCAACTCGGTGACCCAGCATTTCCCGGACCTGGACTACCTGCTCGCGGTGCTCGCCCGGGCCGCCGCCGTGGTGGACGACGGCGGCACGATCTTCGTCGGCGACATCCGCAGCCTGCCGCACCACCAGGCGTTCGTCGCCTCGCTCCAGCTGCGGCAGGCGCCCGCCGCCCTGGACCGCGAGCAGGTGGCCGCCCGCATCCAGGAGCACCTCGCGCAGGAAAAGGAGCTGCTGCTCGATCCGGATCTCTTCGCGAAGCTGGGCGAGCGGCTGCCCCGCCTCGGCCAGGTCGAGCTGCAGCTGCAGCGCGGCCGCAGCGCCAACGAGGTGACCCGCTTCCGCTTCTCGGCGCTGCTCCGGATGGGGCCGGCGCCGCGCGACGGCGCGGTGCCCGTGCGGCGCGACTGGGGCCGGGACCGGCTCGGCCTGGATGGCCTGCGCGCGCTGCTGGCCGGCGACCGGCCGGAGCTGCTGATCGTGACCGGCGTGCCCAACGCGCGCTTGCAGCAGGAGGCCCGTTTCCTCGCCTGGCTACGCGGCGCGCCGGCCGGCGCCCGCCTCGGCGCCTGGCACGACGAGCAGGCGGCGCTCGCATCCGCCGCAGCCGCCGCCGCGACGGCGGGCGTCGAGCCCGAGGACCTGTGGCAGCTGGGCGCCGAGCTGGGCTACGCGGTGCGCGTCATGTGGTCCCCGGAGGACCCGGAGCGGTGCTGCGACGCCGTCTTCAGGCGCGGCGGCGCGGCCGGCACGACGCCTTACGACCAGGCGCTGCGCGAGCGGGCGGCGGCGCGCCCCTGGCGCGACCTGGCCAGCTCGCCCCTGCACGCGGTCCCGGACCGCCAGCTGGCCGCCCTGCTGCGGCGGCACCTGGCCCAGCGGCTGCCCGAGTACATGGTGCCGGCGGCCATCGTGCTGCTGGCGGCCCTGCCCCTGACCCGCAACGGCAAGGTGGACCGCGCGGCGCTGCCGGCGCCGGAGACCGTGCGCGACACCGGCGGCGCCCGCGTCCGGCCGCGCACGCCGGAGGAGGAGCTGGTCGCCGCGACCTGGTCGCAGGTGCTCGGCATCGAGGAGGTGGGCGCGGAGGACAACTTCTTCGAGCTGGGCGGCCACTCGCTGCTCGCCACCCAGGTGATCTCGCGGCTGCGCGAGACGGCCGGGATCGCGCTGTCGCTGCGCGCCCTGTTCGACGCTCCCACCGTGGCGGCGCTGGCGGCGGAGATCGCGGCGCAGGCGCGCGCAGGCGAGGGTCCTCGCCTCGCGCCCGTGCCGCGGCCGCCCGACGGCAACCTGCAGCTGTCGTTCGCGCAGCAGCGGCTGTGGTTCATCGCCCAGCTCGCTCCGGGGAGCTCGCTCTACCACATCGCGGTCGCGCTGCGCCTTGCCGGCAAGCTGGACGTCGCCGTCCTCGCCCGCGGCCTGCGCGAGATCGTGCGCCGCCACGAGAGCCTGCGCACCACCTTCCACGACCTCGACGGCGTGCCGGCGGCGCGCGTCGGGCCGGCCGCCGCCTGCCCGGTGTGCGTGCTCGACCTGCGGGCCGCCGGCGGCCGCGGCCCGATGCCCGCCCCCGGCCAGGCCGGCGAGGCCGAGCGGGCGTTCGCCGCCGAGGTCCGCCGTCCGTTCGACCTCGCGTCCGGGCCGCTGCTGCGCGCCCTCCTGGTGCGCCTGGGCGGCGAGGAGTGGCGGCTGCTGCTCACCATGCACCACATCGTCTCGGACGGCTGGTCGGTCGGCATCCTGCTCGCCGAGCTGACCGCCTTCTATCGCGGCTGCCGGCAGGGCGCCGGCGTGCGCATGGCGCCCCTGCCGCTGCAGTACGCGGATTTCGCCAGCTGGCAGCGACAGTGGCTGGCCGGCGAACGGTTGCGCGGCCAGCTCGACTGGTGGCGGGAGCAGCTCGCGGGCGCGCCGCCGGTCCTGCAGCTGCCGCTCGACCGCCCGCGGCCCGAGATGCAGACCTTCCGCGGCGCGCGGCGGCGGTTCTTGCTGCCCGAAACCCTTGTGCAGTGCCTGAACGCCCTGGCGCGGGCGGAGAGCGCGTCGCTCTACATGGTGCTGCTCGCCGCCTTCCAGCTGCTGCTCCACCGCTGGTCCAGCCAGGAGGACCTGGTGGTCGGCTCGCCGATCTCGGGCCGCACCCGCCCGGAGATCGAGCCGCTGATCGGGTTCTTCGTCAACACGCTGGTGCTGCGCGCCCGCCTCGACGCTCGGCAATCGTTCGCCGGCTTCCTCGCCCAGGTGCGCGAGACCGCGCTCGGCGCCTACGTGCACCAGGACCTGCCCTTCGAGCGGCTGATCGAAGAGCTGCAGCCCGGCCGCGACCTCCGCGTGCCGGCGCTCTTCCAGGTCATGTTCACGCTGCAGAACGCGCAGGTGCCGCGGACCGAGCTCCCGGAGCTGCGCATGGAGTGGCTCGCCACCGACTCCCGGACCGCCAACTTCGACCTGGCGCTGCTCCTCATCGACTCGCCCCATGGGCTGCCCGGAACGCTCACCTACAACACCGACCTGTTCGAGGCCCCGACCGTCGAGCGCATGATCGGGCAGCTCGCCAACCTCCTCGCCGCCGTCGCGGCTTCGCCGGCGCCGGCGCTCGCCGACCTGCCGGCGCTCTCCGGCGCGGAGCGCCACCAGCTGCTGGTGGAGTGGAACGAGCCCCTGGTGGACGTCGCCGGCGGCGGCTTCGTGCACCGCCTCTTCGCGCGGCAGGCCCGCCGCGGTCCCGACCGGCCGGCAATCCTCGGCAGCTTCGAGCCGGTGAGCTACGGCGAGCTCGCCCGCCGCGCCAACCGGCTCGCGTGCCGGCTCCGCCGCGCCGGCGCCGGACCCGAGCGCCTGGTCGGCATCTGCTGCCGCCCTAAGGCGGCGCTGGTCGCCGGCCTGCTCGCCGTGCTCGAGGCCGGCGCCGCCTTCGTGCCGCTCGATCACGAGCTGCCTGCCGAGCGCCTGGCCCGGCTGGCCGCGGACGCCGGGCTCGACCTGATGCTGCTCGAGGCGGCGCTCGTGCCGCGGTTTCCCGCGCTCGCCGCCGCGGCGCCCACGGTCATCCTGCTCGACCCCCGGGAACCCGAGGGTGCGGCTGAAGCTCCCGCCGAAGGCGTAGCCCACCAGGCCGACCGGGAGGACGAACCGCCAGCGAGGTGGGCGGAGCCCGGGGCGGAGACGGGAGCGGCGACGGCGGCGCTCCACCCCGACAACCTCGCCTACGTGATGCACACCTCCGGCTCGACCGGCCGGCCCCGGGGGGTGATGATCCCGCATCGCGGCTTCCACGGCCGCATCGCCTTCGCCCTCGCCGCCGGCCAGGCGCGCGCCGACGACCGCTTCCTGCACAAGGCGGCCATCAGCTTCGACGTCGCGCTGCTCGAGATCTTCCTGCCGCTGGCCGCCGGCGGGGCGACGGTCATCGCCGAGCCGGAGGGCCGCCAGGACCCCGCGTACCTCCTGGACCTGATACGCCGGCACCGCGTCACCCAGGCGGTGTTCACCCCTTCGCTGCTGGCCGCGGTGCTCGACGAGGAGGAAGTTGCGGCTTGCACCAGCCTGCGGAGCGTCGTGGCGAGCGCCGAGGCATTGCCGCTCGAGCTGGCGCAGCGCTGCCATGCCACGCTCGACGCCGATCTCTACAACCGGTATGGCCTGACGGAGACTTCGATCGCCGTCACCTCCTGGCGCACCACCGGCAACGACCGCGGGCCGACGGTCCCGATCGGCCGCCCGATCGCCAGGGCTCGGCTCTTCGTCTTGGACGGCGAGCAGCAGCCGGTCGGCATCGGCATGGCGGGCGAGCTCTACGTCGGCGGACCCGGCCTCGCCCGCGGCTATCTCGGCAACCCGGAGCAGACCGCCGCGAGGTTCGTGCCCGACCCTGGCGCCGCGGCGGCCGGCGAGCGGCTCTATCGCAGCGGCGACCGGGTGCGCCGGCGCGCCGGCGGGGAGCTCGAGTTCCTCGGCCGCGGCGACCGGCAGGTCAAGGTGCGCGGCATCCGCGTCGAGCCGGGCGAGATCGAGATGGCGCTCGCCGCGCACCCGGCGGTGAGGCAGGCGGCGGTCGCCTGGCGGGAGCTGCCGGTTGGCGGCAGCGGGCTGGTGGCCTTCGTGGCTGCCGAGGCCGGCGCCACGCTCGACCCGGCCGACGTGCGCACCTTCCTGCGGCTGCGGCTGCCCGAGCCCTTCGTGCCCGCCGTCATCGTCGAGCTGGCGAGCCTCCCCCTGCTGCCCAGCGGCAAGGTCGACCGCCACGCGCTGCCGCCGCTGCCGGAGCCCGCGGCACGTCCTGCCGCGGCAGGACGGCCGGCTCCGGACACGTCCCCGCCGAGGCAGCCAGGCGGCGCTGGCGCCGCCGTCATCTCAGACGCTGGCGCCCACGCCGCCGTCATGCCGCCGGCCGGCCTGGCCGCGGCCATCGCCGAGACCTGGCGGGAGGTGCTGCAGCTCGACCGGGTCGATCCCGACACCAACTTCTTCGATCTCGGCGGCCATTCGCTGCTGCTCGTCAGGGTGCGCGCCAGGCTGCGCCAGCGCCTGGGCCGCGAGATTCCGATGATCGAGCTGTTCCGCCATCCGACGGTGAGCCAGCTCGCCCGCCATCTGGCCGCGGCGGAGGCGCCGGCGGAGGCGCCGGCGGCGGCAACGGCGCAGGCCGCGGCGCGGGCGGCACGGCCGGCGGCGGCGCCCGCGGCCGGCAGTGGCCAGCTCGACGTCGCCATCATCGGCATGGCCGGCCGCTTCCCCGGCGCGCCCGACCTCGAGCGGTTCTGGCACAACCTGCGCCACGGGGTGGAGTCGATCGCGCGCTTCACCGACGAGGAGGTGCTCGCCGCCGGGGTCGGCGCCGACCGCCTCGCCGACCCCCGGTACGTCAGGGCCGGCGGCGTGCTCGACGACGTCGAGACGTTCGACGCCGCCTTCTTCGAGATCCCGCCGCGCGAGGCCGAGGCGCTCGATCCCCAGCACCGCCTCTTCCTCGAATGCTCCTGGGAGGCTTGCGAGCGGGCCGGCTACGACCCGGCGGCGGTCCGCGGCCGCGTCGGCGTCTTTGCCGGCGCCGGCATGAACACCTATCTCTTCCATCTCTACTCGCAGCGCGACCTGCTGGAGGCGGTCGGCGGCTACCAGGTGCTGATCGGCAACGACAAGGATTTCCTGGCGACGCGGGTCTCCTACAAGCTCGGCCTGCGCGGGCCGAGCGTCGTGGTGCAGAGCGCCTGCTCGACGTCTTTGGTCGCCGTGCACCTCGCGTGCCGCAGCCTGCTCGACGGCGAATGCGAGCTGGCGCTCGCCGGCGGCGTTTCGATCACGGTGCCGCAGAAGACCGGGTACCTCTACCAGAAGGGCATGATCCTGTCGCCCGACGGCCATTGCCGCGCCTTCGACGCGGCGGCAGCGGGCACCGTGCGCGGCAGCGGCGCCGGCGTCGTGCTGCTCAAGCCGCTGGCCGCGGCGCTCGCCGACGGCGATCACGTCCATGCCGTGATCAAGGGCTCGGCGATCAACAACGACGGGGCGGCGAAGATCGGCTACACCGCGCCCGGCGTCGACGGCCAGGCGGAGGTCATCGCCGCCGCGCACGCGCAGACCGGGTTCGCGCCCGCGACCGTGGGGTACGTCGAGACCCACGGCACCGGCACCCCGCTGGGCGACCCGATCGAGATCGCCGCGTTGACGCGCGTCTTCGGCACCGCGGCCGCGGGCGCGCGCCCGATCGCCATCGGCTCGGTCAAGACCAACATCGGCCATCTCAACACCGCCGCCGGGGTGGCCGGCCTGATCAAGACGGCGCTCGCGGTCGAGCACGGCGAGCTGCCGCCCAGCCTGCATTTCGCGGCGCCCAACCCCGAGGTCGGCTTCGCCGCCACCCCGTTCGCGGTCAACGCCCGCCTGACGCGCTGGGAGACCGGCGAGCTGCCGCGCCGCGCCGCGGTCAGCTCGTTCGGCATCGGCGGCACCAACGCCCATCTCGTGCTCGAGCAGGCCCCCACCGCACCCGCCGGCGGCGAGGCCGAGGTCCCCCAGGTGCTGGTGCTCTCGGCGCGCTCGGCGCCGGCGCTCGCGGCCGCCGCGGCCAACCTGGCGGGCTGGTTCGAAGAGCGTCCTGGCGCGGCGCTCGCCGACGTGGCCTTCACGCTGCAAACCGGCCGGCGGCGCTTCAAGCACCGCCTGGCCCTGGTCTGCGCCACCAGCCAGGAGGCGGGCGCCGCGCTGCGCGACCTCGACGGCGGCCGCCTGCTGTGGGCGGCCACCGAGGAACGCGATCGGCCGGCGGCCTTCCTCTTCCCCGGCCAGGGGTCCCAGCGGGCGGGAATGGCCGGCGACCTCTATCGCCGCGAGCCGCGCTTCCGGCGGCGGCTGGACCGGCTCTGCGACCTCTTCCGGCCGCACCTCGAAGCCGACCTGCGGGCGCTCCTGCTCGCCACCGGGGGCGAGCGCGCGGACGCCGCGCGGCTCCTCGCCCGGACCGACAACGCGCAGGCGGCCCTGTTCGCCGTCGAGCACGCCCTGGCCGGCCTGTGGATGGAGTGGGGAGCGCGGCCAGGGGCGCTCCTCGGACACAGCATCGGCGAGTACGTCGCCGCCACGCTCGCCGGCGTCTTTGCGCTCGAGGACGCCGTAGCCATCGTCGCCCACCGCGGCCGCCTGCTGCAGCAGACCCCGCCGGGGGTGATGTTGAGCGTGCCGCTGGGCGCGGAGGAGACGGCATCGCTGATCGCGGACCCGCTCGCGATCGCCGCGGTCAACGGTCCGGCGATGACGGTCGTCTCCGGCACTGCCGCCGCGGCCGCGGAGCTCTCCCGGCGGCTGCGCGAGCGCGGCATCGAGTGCCGCCGGCTGCATACCGAGCGTGCCTTCCATTCGCCGCTGGTGGATGCCGCCGTGGCCCCCTTCCAGGCGGTGGTCGCGCGCTTCCGGCTGCAACCGCCGCGCATCCCGGTGCTGTCGAACCTTTCGGGCACCTGGTTGACGCCGGCGGAGGCGACCGACCCCGGCTACTGGGCGCGCCACCTGCGCGGCGTGGTGCGCTTCGCCGGCGGGCTCGCGGCGCTCGGCGAGCGGCCGGACCTGCTCCTGCTCGAGGTGGGCCCGGGCCGCGCCCTGACCACGCTCGCCGCCCGCCACCCCGCGCGTCCCGCGGCGCAGCCGGCGATCGCGTCGCTGCCGTCGACCGGCGAGCGGGCCGCGGACGTGGAGGACCTCCTCAAGGCCGCCGCCAGGCTCTGGCTGGCCGGCGCCACTCTCGACTGGCAGGCCCTGCACGGCGAGCGCCGGCGGCGGATTGTCCTGCCGACGTATCCCTTCGAGCGCCGCCGCTTCTGGGTGGAGAGCGCTGGCGCCGCCATGCCGGCGGCCGGGCCCGCGGCCCGCACGCCGGTGGCCACCAAGCCGGCGGCCTGCCCGCCGGCGCCAGACACCGGCGCGGCCCGCACGCCCACGTCCCCGTCCGCGGTGGGGCGTACCGCGCGGCAGGTGGCGCCTCGCGGCCCGCTCGAGGAGGAGATCGTCCAGCTCTTCGCCCGCCTGCTCGGGGTCTCCGAGATCGGCGTGCACGACGACTTCTTCGACCTTGGCGGCAGCTCCCTGCTGGGCGTGCAGCTGCGCGCCAAGCTCGAAGCCGCCTGTGGCGTCGAGCTGCCGCCGCAGTTCCTGCTCGAGGCCCCGACCGCGGCGGCGCTCGCTGCAAGCATCGCAAGCATCGCGAGCAGCACGAGCAGCGCGAGCAGCGCGAACAGCGCGAACAGCGCGAGCAGCACGAGCAGCGCGAGCAGCACGAGCAGCGGGAGCAATACGAGCATCGCCAGCCGCCAGGCGGGCGCGCCCGGCGGCGGCGTTGCCGGCGAGCTGCCTGCCTGCCTGGTGCGGCTCGCGCGCGGCGGGCCGGCGCCGCCGCTCTACCTCGTCCATCCCGCCGGCGGGCAGGTGTACTTCTACCGCGCGCTCGCCCGCCGCCTCGACGGCGGGCGAGCGATCTACGGCATCCAGGCCGGCGACCTGGACGAGGACGGCGCGCCGGCCCCGACCATCGAGCAGATGGCGGCGAGGTACGTGGCGGCGGTGCGCCAGACCGGCGGCGGCGAGGCGTGCCTGCTGGGCGGCAGCTC
>DATKFK010000259.1:0-4562 GCA_035544375.1 Thermoanaerobaculia bacterium | reverse complement strand
CTCCTGGTAGAACGAGAGGATGTCTCCCACCACGGCCCAGGCGTCGATCAGCGCGGTGACCCAGTCGTCCGGTCCGCCCAGGGCCAGCTCGGCGAGCGGCGGTGCGGCGGCGCCGGGCGGCTGCGCCACCGCGAGCAGCGCGAGCATCGCGGCGCGGAAGCTGGCCCAGGTGCCGATCCGGAAGCAGATCCGGGAGCGGCCCGGCGGGTTGCCGGCGGCGGGGATCACCAGCCGCCCTCCATCGCGAAGCGGAGCGTGCCCTCGCCGGGTTGGTCCGGGTCGTTGAGCAGGCGGATGACCTGGTACGGCTGCGGGACGATGACCCCGGCGGCGAGCTGACTCCCCGCCGGCTGCCCCCAGGTCGCGAAGTGGATCGGCGCGACCGCCGTCACGCCGGCGACCGCCGCCGCCGTTGCCACCATCCGGCCCAGGTAGAGCGGCTGGCCGAAGGTGAAGCTCTCGGCGGCGAAAAAGCCGCGCCCGCCGCCCGGCAGCTCGCCGGTGCCGAAGGCCTGCCACAGCGCCTGCTCGACGGCGTCCCGCGACGCCTGGGGCGCCACCGTGACCTGGAAGGCGGCGCACACGGCGAGGTAGCGCGCGTCGAGCAGCGCCACCTCGCTGCCCGCCACCCGGCGCGCCGCGAGCTCGGCCAGGAGCGCGGCGCGCAGCGGCGCGTCGAGCGGCAGGCCGCCGCGGCGCTGCACGTACGCAAAGACGGTCGGCCAGCTGCCGGTCGAGAGCAGCTCGACGGCGGCGTGCAGCACCTCGGGGTGAGCGGCGAGCGCGGCGACGTAGTCGGCGGCGGTGACGCACCGCGCCTGGCCCTGGTAGGCGTGGGGCGCGAACAGCGCGGCCCTGCGGGTGCGTTCGGGCGGGATGGCGCCGGCCGCGGCGAAGGGGCTCTCCACCCCGACGACCCAGGGAAGGTCGGTCACCACGTGCTTGAGGGCGCCTTTCCCCACGTTGGGCTGGCCGCAGGCGATCCGGTAGAGCGCCGAAAAACGGGAGCCGGGAGCGGGCAGCTGCCCCTGCCAGCCGTCGCCGAAGCGCAGCCAGGCCTCGCGGCCGTCCTCGATCTCGACCACGTAGTCGGGCGCGAAGCGGCCGCTGGCGAGGAGCTGGCGGCGCACCTGCCAGGGGACCTGCCGTCCGTCGAGCGTCGACTGCCAGAGGCGGATGGCCGGCATGGCCCGGGCAGGATCCTGCCGCAGAGCCGCCGCCGCCGACCCGGCCGCCGCCTGGCTGAAGGGGACGCGAAAGATCATCCCCTTCTGGGGGAGCCGCGGCCGGTAGCTCCCGCTCCGCGGCACCCGCGGGAGGTGGACCCGCGGGCGGGTTGCCGCGGCGGGCACCGCCAGCGGCCAGGTGGCTCCGAAGTCGGCCAGCACCACGTTGGTGCAGGCCGTGCTCAGCCTTAGCGGCCGCCCTTCCGGTCCGCGAGCGGTCACCGGGAGGTCGAACGGCAGCGCGTCCTCGGCGGCCCAGCCGAGGGACGTGATCGCATCACGGGTCACCGGGTCGCGTCCGGGCTCGGCCGACGTCAGGCGCACCACGTGCTGGTCCTGCGGGCGCTGCCGGGACGCGAGGAGCAGGGCGCGGCCGGGGGCCAGGCGGGGCGACTGGCAGCGCAGCGCGGCGGTGGTGCTCCCGGCGGGGATGGAGAAGTCGGGCAGCCCCCAGTCGTGGATCTGGGGCTCCTGGAGGTCGATTCCGACGTCCAGGTCTTCCAGGGTCTCGAAGATGCGTGCGCCGCGGCTCACCGCCTCGTCGAGGTCCGCGAGCTCGGTGACGCGCACCGCCGGCATGCCGGGCACGGCGGTGAGCAGCGCGGTGCCCGCCGGGAGGACGGCGCCGGCCGGAGTGTCCGCGGCGATCAGGATCTTCACCCAGGTCCGGGAGTTGGTGCCCTCGGAGATCCAGTAGTCGAGCAGCTGGGCATGCCGGGCGACCGACACCCGCCGCCGCGCCGTCCCCAGGTAGGCCTCGGTGCCGACCGCGTCCTGGTAGTAGCTCAGGTAGTCGCCGGCGAAGGCGAGCAGCTCGACGAGCGCCACGTTCTGGGCCGCGACGCTGTCGTTGGGGAGATCCGGCAGCCAGAGGGCGATGTCGTCGAGCATCTGCTGGCGGAAGCTCGCGTAGTCCTTGGCCAGGTAGTCGATCGCCGGCGCGGCCGTGGGCAAGGGGGCGGCCGGCGCCGGCGCCGCCGGCGGCAGGTTGGCGGGGGTCGCGACGAGCAGGTTGAAGCGGGCCCGGTTGAGCAGCGGGTCGGCTGCCGGCAACCCGACCAGCTCCACCGCCCACTGCGGCGTGCCGCGCAGCAGCGCCGCCGGGTCGGTGGGGTTCGCCAGCTCCGCCAGCCACGAGCGGTCGTCCTCCGGGTCCGGGTGGACCGTCAACACCGCGAAACCGCCGGCGGCCGTGCCCGGCGCGGCGGGGGCGTTGCCGTCGCCGGCCCGGCCGCGGACGGGGACGAGGCGGAGGTTCTCGGGTGCGAGGCCCGACGGCAGGGGCGCCACGAAGCGCAACCGCAGCTCCCAGCGTCCCGCGCCCAGGTGCCGCGCCGAAGCCTGGTCGAGCGCGGCGACCCGCCGGCCGGCGCCGGCGGCGACCAGGCTGCGCCGCCGGTCGAGGAAGAAGGGGTCCAGCGACAGGGCATCGGCCATCGGTCACCGCGTGAACCGCGCCGCCGCCGTCCGCCGGGTCCGGCGGTCCTGGTAGGAGACGGTGACGATCATCTGGTCGTCCTGGAACTGGACGTTCACGCCCAGCACCTGGATGAGGGCGCCCAGCCACTGCTGGAGCGAGGTCTGGACCATGACCTGGGTGGCGGCGGCGGTCTCGGCGGTGTCGGGGGCGAACACCCGCTCGATCAGCGGGCAGCCGAAGGTCGGACGGTTGACCCGCTCGCCGGGGGAGACGAACAGCAGCTCCTCGATCAGCTCGCGCAGGTGGGGCTCGTCCGGGCTCTGGGCCACGTCCCGGCCGAGGTCGAGCTGGAAGGGAAAACGGACGAACATGGCGCTCCTCTCTCCTCGCCACCTCAGAACGGCGGGACGATGACTCCCTCGATGAGCCCGGCCACGGCGAAGTTGCCCTCCACCTGGCCGGCGCCCAGGACGTTGGCGTCTCCTTCGAGGGTCAGGGCGCCGGTGATGTTGGTCTCGCCCTCGATCGTCACCGCGCCCAGGAAGTTCGATTCGCCCTCGACCTCGAGCGCGCCGCCGATCTCGGCGTTGCCGGTGGCCTCCAGGGCGCCGGTGAGCGTCGTGTCGCCGGTCACCTCCAGGGCGCCGGTGACCTCGGTGTTGCCGGTGATCTCCACGGCGCCCGTGACCTCGACGTCGCCGGTGACCTCGACCGGTCCTTCGATGGAGACGTCGGCGGTGACGTTGACGTCCGTGGACTCGGCGGCGATCGCCTCGGCGGTGATGGTGACCACCGACTCGGCGGTCTCGAGCGTCATCCCCGCCTCCGGGTCGAGCAGGATGTTCGACGGGCCGCAGTTGATCTCGACGCCGGCCGAGGTGAACGTCAGGGTTGCCGGCACGTCCACCGCGGGATCCATGACCTGCAGGGTGATGCCTCCCTCGCCCGGCGTGTCGTTGAAGATCAGGGTGCAGAACTCCGAGCGAAAGACCTTGACCTGCGACGGGTCCTCGGGAGAGAGCTCCAGGGCCAGCGGGATCTCCAGCTCCTCCCAGAAGCAGCCGCACCAGATCGGGAAGCTGGGGTCGCCGGCCTCGAACTCGATCCACACGTTGGCGCCGATCGGCGGCAGGGCGAAGAATCCGACGGCGGGGCCGGCGTAGGGAATGCAGGGGTTGGCCCAGTTGACCAGCATGCCGGGCACCGCGGGCACCTCGGCCAGGATGCGGCCCAGTGCCAGGGGATCGACGTTGTCGAGCACCGTGCCGCGATATTTGCCGAGGAAGCGCGGTCCGTGCGGGGTCTGCACGGCGCAGGGGGCGCTGGGTGGGCTCATGGCGTCTCGATCCTCCGGGTTTCACAGTTGGTCGACGGTGCTCCCCAGGCCCTCGCGGGTGAGGGTGAAGCTTTGGCGGTAGCCGAAGGCGCCGGTCTTGGCGGTGATCCTGTGCTGCACCTGCTTGACGTAATAGAGGCCGTCGTAGTTGGCGCCGGCGCCGCGCACCCCCACCAGGCCGGGAGCGGTGAGCACGCCGCCGTAATGGACCGCGTCGAGCTCCCCCGTGGCGGTGACCACCGCGTCGGCGGAGAGGTCGGTCATCCCCTGGGCGGTCGCCTGGGACTTGATCGGGTCCATCCCCTGGTCCTGCCACAGGTTCTTCTTGATCGCCAGGTTCGTCAGCTGCGACGGCGAGAGCGCCGGCCGGGCGGCGAGCTGGGGAGACCGGGTGCTGCCGATCGTCAGGATCGGCATCGGCAGGTAGGGATCGATCGCGGTCTCCATGACGTAGCCGTAGACGAAGGTGGGCTTCCTCGAATCGAAGGAGAACTGCAGCGACGACACGTTGGTGAACGGTCCGAGGCTGACGTTGAGCGGCGGCTGCGGCGTGCCGCCGAGGACGGGCGGCCCCCAGTAG
>DATKFK010000258.1:0-2900 GCA_035544375.1 Thermoanaerobaculia bacterium | reverse complement strand
GCGCGTTCTCGAGCTGCTCGGCGGTGAAGGAGCCGCCGTTGTAGAGGAGCTGGGCGCGGTGCAGCTTGCTGGCGGCGTCGGCGAGCGCCACGTCCTGGCGCCGCACGGCGGTCTCGGCGCTGCGCAGCTGTGCCGCCCACTGGTCGCGGTCGGCGACGAAGACGTTCTGCTCGAGCATCAGGAACGGCTTGCCCTTTTCGATCCAGTCGCCCTCGTTGACGAACAGCTTCTCGATCTTGGCGACGACGTGTGCGGAGATGTTCACCTTGACCCGCGGATCGATCTCGCCGGTCGCCTTGACGACCTGCTGCAGGTCGCGGCGCGCCGCCGCCTCGGCGTAGACGCGGATACCCTTCTTGCCGCCGCCGGCCTTCAGGCTGGCGACCAGCACGCCGCCCAGCACCAGCAGGCCGGCGACGACGATCGCGATGCGTTTCATCGACCGAGACGGACTGAGGAGATCGGCCAGGAAATCAACCAGGCATCAACCCGGAGCCAGGGCGACGAGCGCGACCTTGAGGGCGACTCCCAGCAGCCACACGATCGCGACCACTGTCGCCGCGGCGGCGCGCGACACCCGGGCGACCATGCCATAGCCGAAGACCAGCAGCACGATCGACCAGAGGCTGAAGAGGTTCACGCTGGCGAGCAGCGCGAGCGCCACGCGGCCCGTGCCGTCCGGGGCCGCCGCCGCCAGGTTGTCGGCCAGGAAGGAGAGGTTCCGCGCCTCGTCCTGGGTCAAGCTGGCCCGGTTCCAGAGCACCGGGATGGCGAGCAGCGCCTCGACGACGCCCAGCGGCAGCAGCCCGTAGAGCGTGGTCGCAAAGGCCGCCTTGAAGCTCAGCTCGCTGCCCACCATCTTGAAGCCCACCCAGCACAGCAGCGCGCAGAGCAGGTAGACGGCCGGCGCGACGATCAACCCCTGGAACAGCGCCAGGTAGGGCGCGATCTTCTTCACCGCCGCGATGCGCTGGTCCAGCTGCTCGGCGTTGAGCTGGCCGCCGCTCACCTCGTTCTGATGGCGGATGAGCTGCGCCATGTCGATGCGCGTGGTGGCCATCCAACCCACGACGACCGCGACCAGCACCAGCAACAGCAGCGGCGCCGCCCAGGTGGGGCGGGCGGCGAGGGACCTGAAGGTATCGCCCGGAGCGACCAGGACGCCGAGGAGGCGGCCCGCGCCCGACCTGGCGAGCGGGCCCTCCTGCCGCTTGCCCGCGGCATCGTTCATTGCAACAGCACGTCCTTGCGGCGGAAGGTGAAGCGGTTGACGGTCTCCTGCGGATCGAGGATCTTGACCCCCAGCTCCGGCAGCAACTTGCCGATGCTGCGATAGTACTCGGCGAGCGCCGTGCGATAACCGACCACCGCGTTGACCTCGGACTGCTTGGCCTGCGTCAGCTGGTCCTGGATCTGGGTGATCTGGAAGCTGGTCGACATGCCGTTCTCGTAGCGCTTCTTTTCGGCGTCGAGGTTCTTTTCCTGGAAGCCGCGCGAGGCGTGCGCGGCGACGATCACCTTCTCCGCCGTCTCGATGCCGCGCACCGCCTTGCGCACCTCGTTGACGACGGTCTTCTTCTCCTGGTCGCGCTCCCAGGTGAAGCGGTTGACGTCGATGTCGGCGATGGCGCTCGTGGCGCGCGCGGCGCGCTTCTGGATCGGGAAGACGAAATGCAGGCCGATGGTCCAGCCGGGGAAGTCGACGCCGGTGATCTGGCTGAGGGCGGAGCCGTAGCTGGTGTTGGCGCCGCCCAGGTTGTAATTCGCCGTCAGGTTCAGGATTGGCAGGAGGCCGTTGTGCGCCACCGCCTGGGTGATCTTGGCGCGGTCGACGTTGAGGTTCTCCTGCTTGACCTCGACGCGGTTGTCGAGCGCCGTCTTGATCGATTCGTCGAGATCGATCTGGATGGTGTCGGACTCCGGCGGCGTGGTCGGCAGGATGTCGTACTGCCAGAGGTCCTGCGGCAGGTTCATCGCCAGCCGCAACGCGTCGGCGGCGTCGCCGATCGCCTGCTGCGCGGTGATGATTCCCTGCTCGCGAGTGGCGATCGCCGCCTGGCTCTGCACGATCTCGAGCGGCGCCAGGGTGCCGACCTGCACCTGGATGATGTTGCGCTCGTTGAGATCGCGGGCGAGCTGCAGGCTTTCCTGCGCCACCACCAGCGACTCGCGGGCGTTGACCAGGTTCCAGTAGGCGTCGATCACCAAGACCGAGATGGTGACGGCCTGCAGCTCGAACTGGACGCGGTTGCTGCTGCTGGTGTTGAGCGCCAGCAGGATCCCTTGATCCGTGACCGTGCTGCCGAAGCCCTGCAGCAGCGGCTGGGTCAAGGTGAAGTTCACGGTTGGCTGGTAGAGCGGGACGCCGTTGAATATGAAGAAGCTGCCGCCGTTCGAGACGCTGCGCGGATTGTCCCAGGTGAAGTTCAGGGTGCCGCCGCTTGGAAACAGCTGGCTGAGCGCGGCTCTCACGTCCTGGGACGTGGACTTCGACGCGGTGCCCTGGGAGGTCGCGGGGCTCTTGCTCTCGGTGGCGCTGGCGTCGCCGGTGATGGTGAGGTCGTAGATGCCCAAGGCCTGCGGCACTCCGAGCCTCGCCTCGTTGCGGATGTAGCGCTGCAGGATGAGGGCCAGGTTACGGCGCAGGGCGATCTCGACCGCCTGGTCCAGGGTCAGCGACATGACGTTGTTGGCGATGTCGAGATGCAGCTCTCCGACCTCGGGATTCATTTCCAGCACGTCGACGCTGATGCGGTCCGCGGGGGCGAGGCCGCCGACGGCTCCCGCCGGACCGCCGGCGCTCGCTCCTGCCGGCGTCTGTGCCGCCGGCGGCGCGGCGGTGGGCGGCGCGGCGGTGACCGGCGCGGTGCTGCCGGGAGGGGTGGGCGTGGCCTGGTCAG
>DATKFK010000257.1:0-3416 GCA_035544375.1 Thermoanaerobaculia bacterium | reverse complement strand
CTGGCGCTGGTCTTGGCCAGCGCGACAGCGTCACGGAGCTCGGCCCAGGCGGGCGTGGTCCTCAGGTGTTATGAGGGCTGCGGGGAGCTATGCCAGCCGGGGGATTTCACCCCACCGGCGCGCAATGAATGCATCAAGGAGTGCCGGAATCGTTGTCGAGACAGCTTCAAGCAGGGTTCCATGAGCCCGCATTTCTTCGTGCTCAGCGTGCTCTACGCTCCGCCCGGCTGCTCGACGCAGCCCGGTTTCAAGTGCGGGGTGAACAGCCAGGTCTCATACGGTGCCGGGATCTCGATCGGCGCCAAAGCCTCTTATCAAGAGTCGTTCAACGATGGGACTACGTGGAACCTGGACGAAGGGTTTGCGTTCGGAGACACCAAGCTCTTTACTGCCGGCCTCGGCTCAGAATTTACCACCACTCGCACCTACGGCGGTTCATTTTCGCTAACGAAGTCGGAGACCAAGACCCTCACGTTCCCCGGCAACGGTGACGGCATCGACCACGAGCAGGACGTGATCTACATCCTGCTCAATCCGTCAGTCAGTGTCGGGGTGCTGGGCACCACGGCGGAGTGGAACATGGGTTACAGGGGGGCATCGCCGATCGAATATCCGCTGACGGTCGCAGAGCTCCGCCACCCCGAGTTGCTGCCTGACAACGTTGCCGAGCTATTCAAGGATCTGACTCCGGACGACTTTGCCGCCATCCTCGCCCAAGATCCTCTCGCCGACAACGCCGGCGGAGGCATCGATCCGAAGCGCTACCAGGATCTGCACCAATCGATAGCCTACAAGCCGCCGCTGGGGCACGAGTGCAAGGACGGCGTCTGCACGTGCGTTTCCTATTTTGACACTCTCAAGATAGATAAGCTTGCCGAAACCTCCACGGGATACCAGACGACCTACAAGGCTTCGTCTGCTGTCGACGCCGGCTTGCCAGGCGCGACCTTCAAGTCCACCGACACCAGCACCGTCACCATGCAGTCTTCCACGAGCGAGACCAACGGCAGCACGATTTCCGCATCGCTCGTCATGTCCTGTCCGTCCGTAGCCTATACAAAGCCCGAAGACCCGGCGTTGCTGGAAGTGTACTGGGACAGGGTCTATCAGACTTTCATGTTTGCTCCCGCCGACACTTCTCCCGAGCTCCTGCTCCACCAGGGCCGCCTGACCGGCGCCTCAGGGAAGCCGCTGGCGCTGAAAACCGTTCGGCTGGCCGTCGATGGCGTCAGCTACAGCACGCTCACCGATCGCGACGGCAGGTATCGCTTTTTCGGAACGCATCCCGCCCACCCGGCAAGCGGCACAGTTTCCGCGGCCGGCAGCGAGCTCACGGTCAAGCTCGGTCCCTCACCGGTTGAAATGCAGCTACCGTAAGGGACTCGAGCCCTCATGGCGTTTCTGACGCGCCGGCAACTCCGGAGTGCTCAAGGTAGGATTCACCGGCAAACCCGACCCGGCGGCCGGGAGCCGGCCGTCGTGGTGATCGCCCACACGCTTCCGACCTCGCCTTCCTGCGGCGCAGCCAGGAACCCGGAGGCGCTCACCTCGAAGGCGCGCCCTGGAACGACCGATGATCGAGACTCAGTTCAAGCTGAGCGACCGGTTCTTTTCCGACCTGCGCCGGATGACTCTCACTCGCGGCGTTCCAGTCGCTGTCACCGCGGTTGTGGTTGGAGTTTTCGTGGCCGCGCGAGCTGCCCACGTCGAGGCTCCGGTTATCAGCTTGATCGCGGCCTGCCTCTTCGCCCTCGTCGGTTTCGGCGGTTGGCGCGGCTATCAGCGCCAGGTCGCCAGCCTGCAAGAATTCCGGATTAACCTCGGCAACGACCAGATCCGGAGGTCCCAGCCGGATCTGCCGGCGATGACAATTCCGAAAGACCGCATCACGCGGATAGTCCGGATACCTGGCCGTAGCCTGACCGTCTACGGCCATGGCCGGCAGCAGTTCATCGAGATCCCCGAGAGCCTCGCGGGATTCGCCACCGTCGAGAGCACCTTGAGGGGCTGGCACTCCTTCGAGGAGCGTCCGGCGGCGCTGGCGGCGTGGTTCCCGATGAGCGCCGGCCTGGGGACGATCGCGCTCTATGCGGTGGCGCTGCTCGCCACCAACCGGGTCTTGGCGACCGCTGCGGGCGTGTTCCTCATCGCCATGCTCGCCAGTAGCGAGGTCGCGCTGTGGCGCAACCGTCACGCGGACCCGCGGATGCGGCGGTTGAGCTGGCTCCTGCCGCCGTGCATCCTCGTCGTCGCCGTGCAGGTCTGGCTGGCGTGGGCCCGATGATCGGAACATCACCGGACATCGTCGGGGACCTCCGGGACCACGCGCACACGCAAGCATCAGCCTTTCATGCGTATTACGAATATAAAGCGCCTTAGAAATTAGCTGCCAGCGCGCGGGGAAGCCGTTCAATGCATTGAACGCACCGGGCTGCCATGCCGCCTGCTCCCTCGCATCGATACCTTGCCTCCCTATCCGCAACGCTTTATCATCTGCTCTGTCTCCATCCGATGCACCTTCCGCATACCCAGCCTCACTCTCCAGGTCCACCCTCCTGTCCACCGCCCCCCCGCTGCCGCCGCCGACCGGCCCGAGCGACGAGGACATCCTCGCCATCATCCGGTTGACGCGCCCGGCAATGCGCCAGCTCTTCCGCCGGTATCGCATCCCCATCCAGGACGCCGAGGACGTCGTCCAGCAGGCCCTCTATATCCTCGTCCGCCGGGCGGCCCGGGTCTACAACCCCATCGCCTTCTTTCTCGGCACGGTCCGCCGCAAGATCACGCACCATCTGCGCCGCCGCGCCGTCGAGCGCCTCGTCCAACTCGCCGACGAGCACTTGGAGAAGCTCACGGTCGATTCGCCGGCCGCGCTCATCGAGCGGCGCCGCGATGCCCAGCGGCTGCTCAAGCGGCTGCCCCCGCTCACCCGCCAGATCGCCATCCTCCACTTGGGCGCCGGCTTCAAGCACCACGAGATCGCCGAAGCCCTCGATCTGAGCGAAACCGCGGTCCGCCAGCTCCTCTCCCGCGGCCTCAAGCACCTCCGCACCGAGCTCGCCCTCTCGACCGCCGCGCACGCTACAGTCCCGGCGTGCCCGGACCCGGCGCCACCGGCCGCCCCGACCGCACCGGCCCGCCCCTAGAGGCTTCACCTGCCGGCCGCACCCGCCGCGACCCGCGCCTTCCGCTCCACGGGTCTGATCGCCGCCGCACCGGCGCGCTTTCCACAACCCGCCTCGCCACCGTCGCCGTCGCGGCCCTCGCCGCCTCGATCGCCGTCGCGCCGTCAGACGCCCCACTCCCCGCCGCCGCCGTCTCTCTTCTCCGCTCGCTCCGGATCAACACCTCCCACAGCCTCCCCCGCGGCCTCTACCGTCTCGTCCCCCTCGCCCGCCCGCCCCGTCCCGGCGACC
>DATKFK010000256.1:0-2197 GCA_035544375.1 Thermoanaerobaculia bacterium | reverse complement strand
GTACCTGTTCACCGGCACCGTCGCCTCGAACCTCCGGTTCGGCAAACCCGAAGCGAGCGACGACGAGCTGTGGGCCGCGCTCGCGACCTCGCAGGCGAAGGACTTCGTGGAGGCGATGCCCGACAAGCTCGGCGCGCCGATCGCACAAGGCGGCACGAACGTCTCGGGCGGCCAGCGCCAGCGGCTGTCGATCGCGCGCGCCATCCTCAAGGACGCGCCCATCCTGGTCCTCGACGAGGCGACCAGCGCCGTCGACACCGAGACCGAGCGCGCCATCCAGCAGAACCTGCGCCGCATCACCCGCGGCCGCACGGCGCTGGTCATCGCCCACCGCTTGTCGACCCTCCGCCATGCCGACCGCATCCTCGTGCTCACCGAGGGCCGGGTGGCGGAAGAAGGGCACCACGACGAGCTGGTGGCGCGGGGAGGCATCTACGCCGACCTCTGGCACGTGCAGTCGGGCGATCTGGCCGAGGAGCTGGTCCCCGGGTAGTGGCCGCGTGATGAAGGGCAAAGGGCCGGCCGGCCTGCTGCGGGCGCTGCCGATCGCGGCGGGGTTGATCTACGCCGGCTGCGCGGGCATGGCCGCGGCCGGCGCCGCCGCCGCCGGCGAGGCGCCGGCGACGGTCGTCGTCTTCGACTCGCGCACCGGCGGCATCGTCAGGACCGACCCCGAGCGGGCAGCGACGCGGTTCACGCCGTGCTCGACGTTCAAGATACCCAACGCCCTGATCTCGTTGCAGCAAGGCGCGATCACGCTCGAGAGCTCGCGGATCCGGTGGGACCCGGTGCGCGATCCGCGGCAGGACGACTGGCCGGAGTCGTGGGCCCGCGACCAGGACCTGGAGAGCGCCATCCGCAACTCCGTGGTCTGGTACTTCCGCGAGCTGGCGCGGCGCGTCGGCGCGGCGCGGATGGCGGACGCCGTACGCAAGCTCCGCTACGGCAACATGGACACCAGCGGCGGCGGCGGCGTGGACCGCTTCTGGCTGTCCGGAACGCTGACCATCTCGGCCGACGAGCAGGTGGATTTCCTGCGCCGGTTCCATGCCGGCGAGCTGGGGTTCGACGCACGCTACACGGCGGCGGTCGAGCATGCGCTGGTGCTCGAGCGCGGCCTAGGCTGGGTTTGGAGCGGCAAGACGGGCGGCTGCCGAGCGGCAGGAGGAAAGTACGTCGGGTGGCTCGTGGGCTACGTCGAGAAGGGAGGGGATCTGGCCGTCTACGCCGCCAACGTCGAGGGCTCGACCTATGAAGAGGTCGCGGCGGCAAGGATGCGTGTCGTCCGCGCCGCGCTCGCGGAGCTGGGCTACCTGCCGCGGCCCTGATCGGGCTTCGAGACCGGTCTCGCCGCCGGCGACCCGGATAACGTCTGGACGCCAGCCCTGGCGGCAGCTGGGTCGCTCCCCAGGTTCCGTTTCCGTCTATCTCCAGGTAGCGGGCGGAAGCAGCCGGGCGCCCGAGGTGAGACAATCCTTCGTCGGATGAGGATGCAGTGACAGAGCCGAGGACGAGCGCAAGCGGCGCGCACGGCAAGGTGGCCGTGGTCGCCGAGAAGCCGGCGGTGGCGCGGGACATCGCGCGGGTGCTGGGGGCCGAGCGGCGGGGAGACGGCTGCCTGGTCGGCAACGGCTACGTCGTGACCTGGGCGATCGGCCACCTGGTGGGGCTGGCGCAGCCGCACGAGATCCGGCCGGAGTGGCGGCGCTGGCAGCGGGAGGCGCTGCCGATGCTGCCGCGGGAGTGGCCGCTGGTGGTGGCCGAGGAGCGGCGAGAACAGTTCGAGGCGGTGCGCCGGATCCTCGGCGACGCGGATGTCGAGCGGGTGGTGTGCGCCACCGACGCGGGGCGCGAGGGCGAGCTGATCTTCCGCTACATCTATGAAGCGGCGGGTTGCGACAAGCCGGTGTCGCGGCTGTGGATCTCGTCGCTCACCGCCGAGGCCATCCGGCGCGGCTTCGACCGGCTGCGGGAAGGCCGGGAGCTGGACCCGCTGGCGGCGGCGGCGCGCGGCCGCAGCCGGGCCGACTGGCTGGTGGGCATGAACCTGTCGCGCGCCTGCACGCTGGCGTTCGGCGAGGACCTGACGGTGGGCAGGGTGCAGACGCCGACCCTGGCCATGGTGGTCGAGCGCGAGCTGGCGATCCGCGCCTTCGTGCCCGAGGACTACTTCGAGGTGGTCGCCACCTTTGCTCTC
>DATKFK010000255.1:0-3044 GCA_035544375.1 Thermoanaerobaculia bacterium | reverse complement strand
GGCGTGGTTGGCGTGGCTGGCTAGGCGGCGAGGCCTCGTGCGGTTTGAGCCGCTGCCGGCGGGTCCCCCCATCGCCGGCGGCACGTCGTCTGGGACGCTGTGTATACTACCATCCACCACCGCCCACGACCCCGCTCCTCCCGTTCGTGCACTCCGCCGCCGCCGCTCTCGCCGTGTTCCTGGCGGGCTGCGCCCTCCTGGTCGGGGCGCTGCGCTGGTGGCGGCCAGGCTTCCCGGTCCGCGCCGCCCTCGCCTACGTGGCGTTGACCACCGCCTTCTTCGCGGCGCCGCTGCTGACCGGCGCGCTGCAGGTGCCGGCCGATCTCGCCTACGAATGGCTGCCCTACAGCGACCTGGTCCCGGCCAGCGACGCGCCGCGCAACTTCTTCCAGGCCGACACGCTGCTCGAGCAGCTGCCGTTCCATGTCCTGGTGCGCCAGCGCCTGCTGGCGGGCGAGGCGCCGCTATGGGCGCACGAGCTGGGCACCGGCCAGCCGCTGCTGGGCAACGGGCAGTCGGCGCCGTTCGCGCCGCTGCACCTGCTCGCCTTGCCGCTGGCGCCGCTGCGCGCGCTCACCGTCGCCGGGGCGTGGCAGATCCTGCTCGGCCTGCTGACCGTGCATGCGCTGCTGCTGCGGCTGGGCGCCGGGCCGTGGGGCGCGGCGCTGGGAGCGGTCTCGGCGGGGCTGTCGACGTACGCCGTGGTGTGGATCTACGACACGCCGGGGATGGCGGCCGCCTTCGTGCCGGGGCTGCTGCTCGGCCTGCTGCTGGTGCGCGACGGCGCGCCGCGCGCCCAGGCCGGGCTGGTCGCCTGCGCGCTGGGCCTGGCCCTTTCCGGCCACCCCGAGACCATGGCGCACGCCGGCCTTGCCGCCGTCGCGGTGGTCGCCGCGCTGCTGCTGGCGCGGCGGCCTGGGCGCTGGCGGTTCCTGGGACGCCTGGCGGCGGCCGCCGGGCTCAGCGCCGCGCTGGCGGCTCCGGCGCTGCTGCCGCTCATCGACACCATCCCCACGAGCGTGCGCGGCAAGGCCCTGCAACGCTCGCCGGAGAACTTCCAGCCGCCGCCCTTCGAGGCGCGCTTCCTGCTGCCGGCTTTCGCGCCGCTCGCCATGGGCAGCCCGCCGGACGGCACCTACGACGCGAAGTGGAGCTTCAACGAGATCTGCAGCGAGTACGCCGGCCTGCTGGCGCTGGCGCTGGCGGTGGCCGGTGCGGTGGCGCTGCGCGGGCGGCCGCTGCTCCTGCTGCTCGGGGGCGCGGCGGCGCTGCTCGTCGCGTTGCGCCTGCCGCCGCTCTTCGATCTGGTGCTGCGCTTGCCGGTGATCGGCCCCGGGGCGCACGGGCGGCTGCGCGAGCTGTGGGTGCTGGCCGTGGCGCTCGCCGCCGGCCTGGTGCTCGAGCGGATCGCGATCGGGCGCCTGCCGCGCACGCTGGCGGCGGCGCTCATCCTGGCGGCCGGCATCGGGCTGGCCCTGGCGCCGCCGCCCGCGACCGCCGCCGGCTCGGGTTCATCCTGGCCGCGGATCTGGTGGATCGCGACCCTCGCCGGCGCCGCCGTGGCCCTGGCCGCGCTGCTGGTGCCGCGGCTGCGGCCGCGCTTCGCGCCGCTGGCGGTGGCAGCGGTGACCCTCGACCTCTTCCTGCTCGGCGTCCGCTACCATCCGGCGGTGCCGGCGCGGCTGGACCTCGCGCCGCCGCCGCCGATCGCCTACCTGATGCAGCGGCAGGAGCAGGCGCCCGCACCCTTCCGGGTGTCGTTCGAGGGCTTCGACCTGCCGCCCAACCTCAACGCGCTCTATGCTCTGTGGGACCCGCGCGGCTACGACCCGATGCGTCCCGAGGACGCGGCGCGCATGGTGGGCTGGTGGCTCGGGCACCGCCGCCGCTTCTACCAGAACATCGGCGAGACGCTGCCGGCGCCCGACCAGGCGGCGCACGACTTCCTGGCCGTCAGGTTCATGGGGACCTCGCACGAGCGCGGCCTGCCGCCGCCGTGGCGGCTGGTCTTCGAGGGCAAGGGCGGCAGGGTCTGGGAGAACCCGGAGGCGCTGCCGCTCTTCTTCATGCCGCGGACGGTCGAGACCTTCGCTGACCTGGCCGCGGCCCAGGGCGCCGCGATGCATGGCGACGACTTCCAGGACGCCGCCCTGGTGGCCGCCGGCGCCATCGCTAGCGCAGGTACGCACCCCGGCCCGGCGTCGATCGGCGCCGGTTTGCCGTCTACCGGCGCCGGTCCGGCGTCTTCCGGCGCCGCCGTGCCCCCGGCCGGCCCGCAAGCCGGCGAGGTCCGCGACATCGTGCCCCGCGGCAACGGCTTCGATCTCGCCGTGGATACGGCAACCGGCGGGCTCGTCGTCTCGAGCGTCAGCTACGCGCCAGGCTGGCAGGCCCGCTTCGCCGGCCCGCCGGCTGGCGATACGGCTGGCGGCCGGCCGGCCGTCACTGCGGCTGGCGGCCAGCAGGCTGTCACTGCGGCTGGCGGCCAGCAGGCCGTCGATGAGGTTGGCGGCCGGCAGGCCGTCGTCGAGGTGAACGGCGGCTTTCTCGGCTTCCGCGTCCCCCCGGGCTCGCACTCCGTCCAGCTGCGCTACCGTCCCAGGGGCTGGACGCTCGGGCTGGCACTCTTCGCCGCCGGGCTCGTGCTGTGGCTGGTGAGCTGGTGGGGCCGGGTGCGCGGCTGGCGCGCGTTCGCCTGGCTGGCGCCTGAACGCGCCTAGATCCTGGACCTGGAACCTGGGACCTGGAACCTTCGCGGCCGCGCCGCGTACCTCTCCTCATAGATCGGGGGAGACATGGACCGCCGCGCCTTCATCAAGAACGTGGCCCGCGCCGGCGCGGTCGCCGGGGCGTCGTTGTGGACGCCTGCGGCTGCCGTGAGCGCCGCCGGCACCGCCGCCGGGGGCGTGTCTCCGGGCACCGCCGAGGCCGCCGGCGGCAGCCCGCCAGAGGGGGCCGCGGACGGCCTGACGCTGGTCGGGGCCGGCGACTGCATCATCACCAGGCGGGTCAGCGAGCTCACGGACCCCGACTTCAGGGCCGTG
>DATKFK010000254.1:0-11855 GCA_035544375.1 Thermoanaerobaculia bacterium | reverse complement strand
GATGCCCAGCAGATCCTCCCACATCGCTGCCAGGTGCCGCTCGGCCGGGTTGCGGGGAGCCACGTAGGCGGTGTCGAGGTCGGGCCGGGCGTGGACGCCCTCGCCGCCGCCGCGGGACCCGGCGGCCAGGCGCTCCGCGGTGGCGGCCCGCGCCCGCGCGATCAGCTCCGGCAGCGGCACGGTCGAGACGGCGACCCGCGGCAGCCGGCTGCCGGCGAGGATGCGGCAGAAGGCCTCGACCGCGGCGGCGGCCTCCATGCCCGCCTCCTCGCCGCCGGCGCTCCCGGCGGCGGCGGCCTGCTCGCTGCCGCGAATCGCGGCGGCGGCGTCGACCCGCTTCAAGGTGAACCCCTCGACGTGAACCCGCTCCACCCCGTCGTCGCCGAGGATCGCCACGTCGAAGGCGAGGACCTCGGTCGAGCTTTGCCGCGCGCTCTGCAAGCGCGCATAGCTCCACACCCGGCGAGGCAGGCTGCCGTGGGCGCGCAGCCGCCGGTAGGAGAGCGGCAGGTAATAGCCCGCCGCGCGCGGCACGTACGCTTCGGCGAAGCAGGTCGCCACGTCGAGCAGCGCCGGGTGGAGCTGGAACCGCTCGCAATCGCCGCTCAGCTCCGGCGCCAGCTCGAGCAGGCCGAGCACCGTCCCCTCTCCCACATAGACCTTCTTCAGGCTCTCCCAGCGCGGGCCCAGGCCGGCCAGGCGCAGGTCCTCCCGGTACTCCTCGCCCAGCACCCGCTCGCTCGCGGCGCCGACCAGCGCCTGGAGATCGAAACGCGCCGGCAGGGCGTCGCTCTCCCGCACCGTGCCGACCACGTGCTCCTGCCACTGTCCCCGCTGGGACGCCCCGCCGATGCTGCCCACCGCAAAGTGGTAGCCGGCGCCGTTGCTGCGGAGCACGGTCCGCACCTCCCGCCGCTCCTCGTCGGCGACGGCCAGGGGCGTGATGAAGGTCACGTCGCGCAGCTCGATGGCCGGCGCCGGCGTGTCTCCGGCCAGGCTGCGAAAGGCGGCGCCCACCATCTCGAGGTAGGCGGTCCCGGGCACGACCGCATGGCCTCCCAACCGGTGCTCGGAGAGGATCCAGCTCGCGGCGGTCTCGAGATAGGAGAGGAAGACCTCCTCGCGTGGCGCCGCGGTCCGGCCGTTGGCAGGCGCGGCGCGATGGGTCAGCAGCGGATGGTCGAAGGGGAGGAGCTCCGCGATCGGGGGCGCGGGCCGGCCGGCGCGGCTCGCGGGCGGTGCCGGTGCGGCGGCCATGCCCACGCCGCGCCAGGCATCCCAGCCGATGGCGACGACGCGGTGCCGGCCGGCCGCCGCCTCGGCCTGGGCGAAGGCGTCGAGGAAGGCGTTGGCGGCGGCGTAGTCGACCTGGCCGGGACCGCCGAGAAGCGAGTTGAGCGACGAGCAGAGCACCAGGAAGTCGAGCGCCGAGCCGGCCTCGCCCGCGAGCAGCTCGGCCAGGACCAGCGTGCCCTGGACCTTGGGGGCGAGCACCGCCGCGGCGGCTTCCCGCGTCTTGAGCTGGATCACCCCGCCTCCCGCCACCCCGGCCGCATGGATCACGCCGTGGAGCGCTCCCCAGCGCTCGCGGGCGAGCGCCAGGGTCCGCGCCATCGCCGCCCGGTCGGTCACGTCGGCGGCCGCCGCCAGCACCTCCGCGCCCAGCTCCTCGAGGGCGATCAGCCGGCGCACCGTGGCCGCGGCGCGGTCCTGCCGCGCGCCGTCGCCGGCGATCTCCCGCCAATGCTCGCGGGGCGGCAGCGGCGAGCGCCCGACCAGCACCAGCCGCGCTTGGACGGTTGCGGCCAGCAGCTCGCCGAGCGCGAGCCCCACGCCGCCCAGGCCGCCGGTGATCAGGTAGGTCCCCTGGCGCCGCAGCGGCAGGCCGCCCCCGGCCGGATCGGCGGCCGGCTCGGCGGCAGGCAGCGGCAGGGGCGCGAAGCCGCGCCGCCAGCGGGCGCCGCCGCGGCAGGCCACGATGGGGTCGCCCGCGATCCCGTCCAGCTCGGCCACCAGCTGGTCGAGGCGCTGCGCCGCCCGCCGGCCGCCCGGCTCGGGCAAGGCGGCGAGGTCGATGCTGCGGCAGGTGACGCCGGGAATCTCCTGGGGGACGGTGAGCAACGGTCCCTGGAGCGCCGCCCGCACCGGGTGCAGCACCTCCTCGCCGGTGACCTGCTGCAAACCGGTCGAGATCACGGCGATCTCGACGGGCTCCGGGAGCCGCCGGCCGGCGAGCGCCTGGGCGAGGAAGAGCAGGCTGTAGAAGCCGGCCTCCAGCTCCTGCGCCGGCTCCCGGGTCTCCTCCCGGGCCTCGCCGGTGACGCAGAACAGGTGCACGATCCGTTGCGGCAGCAGGCCCCGCTCCTCGAGCCGCGCGAGCAGCGCGGCATAGTCGGCGGGCGCTCCCGGACGGAGCTCGAAGCCCCCCTCCGCACCCTCCGCGAAGCGCTCCCCGGCCCGCACCGTGACCACCTGCGCCTGCCGCTCGCGCAGCCGGACCGCCAGCTGCGCACCCAGGCTGCCGGGGTCGAGGAGCAGCAGCCAGCGCTCCCCGGCGGGCGCCCGGGCCGCCGCGCGCGTCGGGGGCAGCGCCTGCTGCCAGAGCGGCGCGTAGAACCAGCTCGCGAGGTCGGCCCGCCCGGGCGGGCGCTCGGCGCCGGGGGCGAGCGGGGTGGTCTCCCCCGGCTCGATCCAGAAGCGCCGGCGCTCGAACGGGTAGGTCGGCAGCGCCAGCCGCCGGCGCCGCTCGTGCGCATGGAAGCCGCGCCAGTCCACCTCGACGCCGGCCAGCCACAGCTGTCCCAGGGTGCGCAGGACGGCTTCCATATCCCCCCCCGCCTGCCGCGCCGCCGGCAGCGACGCGAGCACCAGCTGCCCGGCCGGCCGCCGCGGGTGCCGGCCGGCGATGGCGGCGAGCGCGCGCCCGGGCCCCACCTCGAGCAGCGCCAGGCCGGGACGCGCGAACAGCTCCTCGAGCCCCTCCGAGAAGCGGACGGGGTGACGGATGTGCTCGACCCAGTAGCCGGGGTCCGTCGCCTCCTCCGGCCGGATCCACGTGCCCGTCCGGTTGGAGAGGAACGGGATCTCCGGCGCCTGCAGCGCCAGGCCCGCGCAGGCGGCCTGGAAAGGACCGAGCACCGGCTCCATGCTCGCCGAGTGGAAGGCGTGGGAGGTGTGCAGGCGGCGGCAGGCGATGCCGCGCTCGCCGAGACGCGACGCCAGCGCGGCGACCGCTTCCTCGCCACCCGCGACCACCAGGAGCGACGGCGAGTTGATCGCCGCCACCTCGAGGCCGCCGTCGAGCAGCGGCCGCACGTCGCTTTCCGCCAGCGGCACCGAAAGCATCGCCCCGGGCGGCGCCTCCTGCATCAGCCTGCCGCGCGTGGCCACCAGGCCGAGCGCCGCTTCGAGCGTCAGCACCCCTGCCAGGCAGGCGGCGACCAGCTCGCCGACGCTGTGCCCGATCATCGCCTCCGGCCGCACCCCCCACTCCATCCACAGCTGCGCCAAGGCATACTCGACGACGAAGAGCGCCGGCTGCGCGAGAGCGGTCTCGGCCAGCCGCGCCTCGGCGTCCTCCCCAGGCGCGGCGGCAGCCAGCGCCTGCCCCAGGTCGAACCCCAGGGCCGGGCGCAGCAGCTCGCTGCAGCGGTCCACCGCGGCGCGGTAGGTGGGCTCGAGACGGTAGAGGGCCGCCGCCATGCCCGGGTGCTGGCTCCCCTGCCCCGGGAACAGGAAGGCCACCTTGCGGGTCTCCCCCTCCACGGTGCGCGACAGCACCCGCTTCGGATCCAGCGCGCCGAGCGCCGCGGCGGCGTCCGCGACGCCGTCGGCGACCACCATCCGGCGGTGCGGCAACACCCGGCGGCCGACCTGCAGGGTGTAAGCGACATCCGCCGGATCGAGGCCCGGATGAGCGCGCAGGTGCGCGACCAGGTTGGCCGTCGCCGCCTCCAGGGCGGCGGCGGTGGCGGCCGGAAGGAGCACCACCTGGCGGGGCCGCGACGGGCTCGCCGCCGGCGGCTCCGGTGCCTCCTCGAGCACCACGTGGGCGTTGGTGCCGCCGACGCCGAAACTGCTCACGCCGGCGCGCCGCGGGGTGGCGCCGCGCGGCCAGTCGGCCAGCGCGGTGTTGAAATAGAAGGGCGTGCTGTCGAGGTGGAGATCCGGGTTGGGTCGCTCGAAATTGGCGCTCGGGGGAAGCTGGCGGCGCTCGAGCGCCAGGACCGCCTTGATCAGCCCCGCCACCCCGGCCGCCACGTCCAGGTGGCCGATGTTGGCCTTGACCGAGCCCAGGGCGCAGGTCTTCCGCACGCCGCGGAAGACCTCGCCGAGCGCCGCCAGCTCGATCGGGTCACCCATCGGCGTGGCGGTGCCGTGCGCTTCGAGATAGCCCACGGTCTCGGGCGCCACGCCGGCCAGGGCCTGGGCGAGCGCGACGACGTCGGCCTGGCCCTGCACGCCGGGAGCGGTGTAGCCGATCTTGACCTCGCCGTCGTTGTTGACGGCACTGCCGCGGATCACCGCGTGGACGTGGTCGCCGTCCGCCAGGGCCTCGGCGAGCCGCTTGAGCACGACGACGCCCACGCCGTCGCCGTCCACGAAACCCCGCGCCGCGGCGTCGAAAGGCCGGCAGTGGCCGTCCGGAGAGAAGATCCCGCCCGCCTGGCAGAGGTAGCCCGCGCGCTGCGGCACCGAGATGCGGACGCCGCCCGCCAGCGCCATGTCGCACTCGCTGGCGAGCAGGCTCTGGACGGCGAGGTGCACCGCCACGAGCGAGGTCGAGCAGGCCGTCTGCACGGTCAGGCTCGGCCCCTTCAGGTTCAGCTTGTAGGCGACGCGGGTCGCCAGGAAGTCGGCGTTGCTGCCCACCATGACCTGATAGAGGCCCACCGCGTCGAGCAGGTCGCGGCGAGACACGAGGTTGAACAGCAGATAGGTGTTGGGGCCGCACCCGGCATAGATCCCGATCGGACCCGCGTGGCGGCGGGCGTCGTAGCCGGCGTGCTCGAGAGCCTGCCAGCAGCACTCGAGCAGCAGCCGATGCTGCGGGTCCATGATCGCCGCCTCGCGCGGGTTGAAGCCGAAGAAGGCGGCGTCGAAGGCCGCGGGTTCGGGCCCGTCGATCAGCCCGCGCGCCCGCACGTAGGCCGGATCGTCGAGCAGCCGGGAGCTCACGCCGGCGGCGCGCAGCTCTTCGACGCTGAACGACGAGATCGCTTCACGGCCCGCGGCCACGAGGCCCCAGAGCGCCTCGACGTCGGCGGCCCCGGGAAAACGGCCGGCCATGCCGATGATCGCGACGGCGTGCGGCGGCCGTTCTTCCTGGTCACTCACGGAGCTTCCTCCGCGCGGCGGCGAAACGCCCCTCCCCGAGCGCCGCCCGGCTCCGCGCCGCGCGCTCCTCGAACCGCGTGGCCGCCAGCGCCGGCTCCGCCTCCCGGTGGACGGCCGCCGCCGCCCCGAGGTGCCGGGCGAGCGCCCCCACGGTCGGGTAGCGGAAGAGCTCGACGATCCCGACGCTGCGGCCGAACCGCTCGCGCAGGCGGGCCTGGATCTGGACCAGCAGCAGCGAATGGCCGCCCAGGTCGAAGAAGTTGTCGTGGATGCCGACGCGTTCCAGGCCCAGGGCCTCGCGCCAGATCGCGGCCAGGGACTGCTCCGCCTCGTCGCGCGGCGCGACATACTCGCCGCCGAGATCGGGACGCGCTGCCGGGGGCGCGGGCAGGGCCGCACGGTCGAGCTTGCCGTTGGGGGTGAGCGGCATCGCGGGCAGGACGACGAAGACCGCGGGGACCATGTACTCGGGCAGGCGCCGGCGCAGGAAGGCGCGCAGCTCGGCGAGGGCGTCCGCCGGCGCGCCCCGCTGCCAGGCGAGGTGCGCCACCAGGTGCGGCTGGTCGCGCCGGTCCCGCCGTACGGTGACGGCGGCGGCCGCGACCGCCGGGTGCTCGGCCAGGGCGGTCTCGATCTCCCCCGGCTCGATGCGGTAGCCGCGGATCTTGACCTGCTGGTCGGCACGGCCGAGGAACTCGAGGTCGCCCCCCGGCAGGCGGCGGGCGAGGTCGCCGGTGCGATAGAGGCGGGCTCCTGGGCGCGCGGCGTAGAGGTGGGGGACGAAGCGCTCGGCGGTCACGCCCGGCCGGTGCAGGTAGCCGCGGGCGAGCAGGCCCCCGCCGAGGTGGATCTCGCCCGGCACGCCGAGCGGAGCCGGCGCGAGCGAGCGGTCGAGCAGGTAGAGCTCGGTGTCGGGGATGGTGCGGCCGATCGGCACCTCGCGCTCGGCGTCGCCCTCCCCGCGGGCCAGCGCGGTCAGGTCCGCCACGGTCGAGATGACCGTCGATTCGGTGAGCCCGTAGGTGTTGAGGAGACGCGGGCGCGCGGGCGCGCGGCGCCGCCAGGCGCTCAGCCGCTCCGGCAGCGCGCGCTCGCCGGCGATGACGACCAGGCGCAGCGACCGCGGCAGCGCGAGGCCGTCGGTTTCGAGGCGGGCCACGATCTCGTGCCAGTACGCCGTGGGCAGGCTCAGCACCGAGAGCGACCGCTCGCGGCAGGTGGCGAGGAACGTGCCCACCGACTCGATGGTGGCTTCGCTGCGCAGCACCAGCTCGCCCCCGGCGCAGAGGCAGGGGACGATCTCCTCGATGCTGATGTCGAAGCTGATCGAGCAGAACTGCAGCACGCGGTCGGCCGGCCCGATGCCGTAGTGCGCGAAGGCCGTCGCCGTGTAGCTGGCCAGCGAGCGGTGCTCGATCATGACCCCCTTCGGCCGGCCCGTGGAGCCCGAGGTGTAGATCACGTAGGCGAGGTTGCCGGCGTCGAGCGGACCGGCGAGCGGGTCGGTCCTCTCCGCGGCCAGGGCCTGCCAGCCGGAGTCGAGCAGCAGGGTGGCGGCGGCGGTCTCGGGGAAGCGGCCGACCCATGCCGGCTGGGTGAGCAGGACCGGCGCCCGGGAGTCCGCCAGCAGGAAGGCGAGACGCTCCGGCGGATAGCTCGGGTCGAGCGGCAGGTAGACGCCGCCGGCCTTCAGCACCCCCAGCAGGGCGACGATCAGCTCGGGCGAGCGCTCGACCGCCACCGCGACCCGCACCTCCGGCCCGACCCCGAGCGCGCGCAGCCGGCGGGCCAGCTGGTTGGCGCGCCGGTCGAGCTCGCCGTAGGTGAGCCGGCGCCCCTCCTGGGAGACCGCCGGCGCGTCCGGCCGCGCCGCGGCCTGCCGTTCGAACAGCCGGTGGACGAAGGGCTCCCCGGGGGCCTGCCGCAGGGTGTCGTTGGCCTCGACCAGCAACTGGTGCCGCTCCTCGGCGGCGAGCAGCGGCAGCTCCGACAGACGCCGCTCGGGCGCCGTCGCGGCGGCGGCGAGCAGCGTGCGGAAGTGCCCCAGCCAGCGGCTCGCGGTGGCCGGGTCGAAGAGGTCGCGGTTGATCTCCAGGCGCCCGCTGAGCCGGCCGCCGCGGTCCTCCATGTAGAGAGTGAGATCGAACTTCGCCGTGGCGCCCGCGGCCGGCAGCGGCAGCAGGCGCAGCCCGGGGAGCGTGCGCCCGAGCTCGCGCTCGGAGCTTTCGAACGCGAACACCACCTGGTAGATCGGGTTGCGGCCGAGGCTCCGCTGCGGCCGCAGGTGCTCGACGAGCTTTTCGAACGGCATCTCCTGGTGGGCGTAGTCGTGGAGCAACGCCGCGCGCAGGCGCCCGAGAAGCTCGCGGAGCGGTGGATCGCCGGCGAGGTCGAGGCGCAGCGCCACGCTGTTGGCGAAGAAGCCGATCAGGCCCGAGAGCTCCTCTCGGTCGCGGTTCGCGGTCGGCGTGCCGAGCACGAGGTCGTGCTGGCCGCTGTAGCGGTGCAGCGCCGTCGCCCAGCAGGCGAGGAGCGTCATGAACAGGGTGGCGCCCTCGCCGCGGGCCAGCGCGCGCAGCGCCGCCGCCGCGCCCGCGGCGAGCGCGAGCTGCCGCGTCGCGCCGCGGACCGTCTGCACCGCCGGCCGCGGCCGGTCGGTGGGAAGCTCGAGCGCCCCCGGCGCCCCCTCCAGGCGGCGGCGCCAATAGGCGAGCAGCGGCTCGAGCGCCGCGCCCGCCAGCCGCTCGCGCTGCCACCCGGCGTAGTCGGCATATTGCACCGGCAGAGAGGCGAGGCCGGCCTCCGCCGCCCGCCCGCCCGCGCCGTAGAGCGCCACCAGCTCGTCGAGGAAGATGCCGAGCGACCAGCCGTCGCTGACGATGTGGTGGACGGTGAGCAGCAGCACGTGCGCGCTCGCCGCGAGCCGCAACAGCGTGGCGCGGACGAGCGGACCCAGGGCGAGATCGAAGGGGGCGAGCGCCTCCACCGCGGCGAGGCGGGCGGCCTCGGCATCGCCGCGGCTGCCGATGAGCCCCCGGAGGTCGATCTGCCGCAGGCGGAGGGCCAGGCGAGGCGCCACGACCTGTACCGGCCGTTCGCCCGCCGCCGAGACGGAGGTCCCGAGGGTGGTGCGGAGCGCCGCGTGACGCGCGGCGATGGTCTGTAGGGCCCGCGCGAGGAGGCACGGGTCCAGCTCGCCTTCGAGGCGGAGGGCGGCCGGGAGGTTGTAGGCCGCGCTCCCCGGATCGAGCTGGGCGAGGAACCAGAGGCGCTCCTGGGCAAAGGACAGCGGATGCTCGCCGGCGGGCGGGCCGGGTCGCAGGGCCGCGGCGGCGTCAGGGGCACCGTCGCCGCGCAGGGCCCGTGCCGCCACCGCCGCCTGGCGCGCCACCGTCTGCGCCTCGAAGAAGCTGCGCACCGGCAGGTCCACGCCCAGGGCGGCGCGCAGCCGGGAGCGCAGCTCGACGAGCGTCAGCGAGTTGCCGCCCAGCGCGAAGAAGTTGTCGTCGCTGCCGACGGTTTCGACCCCCAGCAGCCGCCGCCAGATCCCGGCCACCGCCGCCTGCATCTCGCCCATCTCGCCGTGGGGCACGGCCGGGGCGGGCCGCTCCACGGTCCCCGCGGGTTGCGGCGCCGGCAGCGCCCGGCGGTCCACCTTGCCGCTCGGGGTGAGCGGCAGGGCGGGCAGCACGACGTAGATCTCGGGACACATGACCGGCGCGAGGCGCGCGCGTGCGTGCGCCACCAGGTCGGGCACCGCGGGCGGCGCCGCGGGAACCGCGGGGGCCACGTAGGCGACCAGGCGTGGGCCGGCCGGCGAGTCCCGGCGCACCACGGCGGCAGCCTGGCGCACCGCCGGATGGGCCGCCAGCACGGCCTCGATCTCCCCCAGCTCGACGCGCTGGCCGCGGATCTTCACCTGGTGGTCGCGCCGGCCGAGGAAGGCGACGCGGCCGTCCGGCAGGCGCCGCGCCAGGTCGCCGGTGCGGTAGAGGCGCCCGCCGGGCCGCGGCGCGAAGGGATCGGGGAGGAAGCGCTCGGCGGTCAGCCCGGGGCGGCGCCAGTAACCACGGGCCACGCCGGCGCCGCCGATGTAGAGCTCCCCGGGCTGGCCGGCCGGCGCCGGCAGCTGACGGTCGTCGAGGACGTAGAGGGTGGTGTTGGCGAGCGGGCGGCCGATGGTGACCGTCGCCCCCGGCGGCAGGTGCGCGGCCGAGGACCACACGGTGGTCTCGCTCGGCGCGTACATGTCGAGCAGCCGGCCGCCCACCGCGGCGGCGAGGCACGCCGCGAGCGGCTCCGGCAGGGCCTCGCCGCCGGCCACCAGGTGGGTCAGCCGGGCGAGGGCGGCCGGCGCGTCGGGGTCCAGCAGGGCGGCGGCCGCCGCCGAGGGCGTGCACTGCAGGCCGGCGATGCCGTGCCGCAGGATCAGCTCGGGGAGCGAGGCGCCGGCGCCGGATGGCGCATCGGCCGCCAATTCCGGCGCCGGCACCACGATGGTGTGGCCGCGGGTGAGCGTCCAGAACAGCTCGACGACCGAGATGTCGAAGCAGATGCTGGTGTGTGCCAGCCAGCGGCCCCGGAAGCCGCCCAACGGAGCGTCCAGGGCGGTGAACAGGTGCGCGAGGTTGGCGTGCCCCACCATGACGCCCTTGGGAGCGCCGGTCGAGCCGGAGGTGTAGAGGAGGTAAGCGAGTCGATCCTCGGGCGCCGCGGGCAAGAGCGGAGCGGCGGTGGCGCGGGCCGCGATCGCCGCCCGCTCGGCGTCGACCAGGACCACCGGCACCGGCGGGCCGCCCTCCCCCGCCTCGCCGCTCTCTGCCGCGCCCGGGCGAGGCGCCGCGAACAGGCCGGCCCGCGCGCGGTCGGTGACCACCGCCGCGAGCCCGGCGTCCGCCGCCATGAAGGCGAGGCGCCCGCGGGGGTACTCGGGATCGAGCGGCACGTAGGCGCTTCCCGCCTTGAGCACCCCGAGCAGCGCCACCACGAGATCCGCGGAGCGCGGCAGGCAGATTCCGATGCGCCCCTCGACGCCGGCGCCCAGCGCCCGCAGGTGGTGGGCCAGCTGGCTGGAACGCTCGTCGAGGGCGAGGAAGCTGAGCTCCCGGGAGCCGCAGATCACTGCCGGCCGGCCCGGAAGGCGCGCCGCCTGGCGGGCGAACAGCTCGTGCACGAGACCGCGGTCCGCCGGAGCAGCGGTGTCGTTCCAGTCCACGACCAGCTGGTGACGCTCGCCGGCCGTCAGCAGCGGCAGCTCGGCCAGGCACCGCCCGGCATCCGCCGCGAGCGCCATGAGCAGCGTCTCGTAGTGCCCCAGCAGGCGGGTCATGCGGTCGCCGTCGAAGAGATCGGTGCTGTACTCGATGCCGCCGGCCAGCCCGCCGCTCTCTTCCCACAGGTACAGGAAGAGGTCGAGCCGGGCGGCGCCGCTCGCCGCCTCCAGCCGCTCGACGGCCAGGCCGGTGCCCGGCAGAGCGGCCTCCAGCGGCGCGTTCTGCAGGCTGAACAGCACCTGCACCAGCGGGTTGCGGCCCAGGCTGCGCTCCGGGTTGAGCTCGGCGACGAGCTTCTCGAAGGGGAGGTCCTGGTGTGCGAGGGCGTCCAGGCTGGTGTCGCGCAGGCGGGCGAGCAGGCCGCGAGCGCTGTCGTCGCCGGCCGCCCTGGCGCGCAGCACCAGGGTGTTGGCGAAGCAGCCGATCAGCTCCTCGAGCTCGTAGCGGATGCGGTTGGCGACCACCGTCCCGACGGCGAGATCCTCCTGGGCCGTGTAGCGGTGGAGCAGGACCACCAGGCCGGCGAGCAGGCCCACGAACAGGGTCACGCCTTCCCGGGCGCACAGCGCCTTCAGCGCCGTGAGCAGGCGAGGCGGCAGGCGCACCGGCAGATGGGCGCCGCGCCAGCTTGCCGCCGCCGGGCGCGAACGATCGCCGGTCAGCTCGAGGCCGGCGAGCCCGGCGAGCTGCCGCCGCCAGTAGGCGAGCTGCTGTTCCAGGCGCTCGCCGGCGAGCCAGTCGCGCTGCCAGAGCACGAAATCGCCATACTGGATGGGGAGGGCGGGCAGCGCCGGCGCCTTGCCCGAGGCCCCCTCGGCATGGCTCCGGTAGAGCGCCGCCAGCTCCCGCATCAGGACGCCGATCGACCAGGCGTCGGCGGCGATGTGGTGGAGGTTCACGACCAGCACGTGCTCCTGGTCGGTCAGGCGCAGCAGCAGGGCGCGGATCAGCGGCCCGCGATCGAGGGGAAAGGGGCGCCGCGCCGCCTCGCCCACCCGGCGCGCGACCGCCGTCGCCCGGGCCGGCGGCGGCAGGCCGCCGAGGTCGACCACCGCCAGCGCCGGGCCGGCCGCCTCGCCGACGACCTGGACGGGGCGGCCTGCCACGATGGCGAAGGTGGTGCGCAGGACCTCGTGCCGGAGCACGATCGCCGCGAGGCAGCGCGCGAGCCGGCCGGCGCCGAGCTGGCCGCGCAGGCGAAAGGCGACCGGCAGGTTGTAGGCCGGGCTGCCGGGATGCAGCTGG
>DATKFK010000253.1:0-2788 GCA_035544375.1 Thermoanaerobaculia bacterium | reverse complement strand
GTCTCGGTGATGCCGTACATGTTGACCAGGCGCGGCCGCTCATCGCCGTGGCGCTCGAACCACGGAGCGAGGCGGGACGGATCGACCGCCTCGCCGCCCAGGACCACCCAGGAAAGGTCAGGCCCCACCGGGCTGCCGAGGCCCGGTTCGGCGGCGAGGAGCTGGTAGAACGCCGAAGGGGTCTGGTTGAGGACGGTGACCCGCTCGCGCGCCAGCAGCTCGGCGAGCGCCTGGGGCGAGCGGCTCACCAGCCAGGGCACCTCGACGAGCCGGCCGCCGAAGGCGAGGGCCCCCCATAGCTCCCAGACCGAGAAGTCGAAGGCGTAGGAGTGGAAAAGCGTCCAGACGTCCGCGGCCCCGAAGCCGAAGCGGCGCTGGGCCGCGGCGAGCAGGCGGGTGACGCAGCCGTGCGAGACGGCGACGCCTTTCGGCTTGCCGGTCGAGCCCGAGGTGAAGATCACGTAGGCCAGGTTCATGGCGGAGACCGGCGGGGCCGGCCGGCCGCAGGCATCCGCATCCGGACTGTCTGAAACGTTCGCCGCCGGGCCATCCGCGTCCTGACAGACCGCAACCGCACCATCCGCGTCCGGACCGTTCGCCGCCGCGCCATCCGCGTCTGGATCGCCCGGACCGTTCGCCGCCGCGCCATCCCTGTCCAGCCCCGCCAGGACGTCTTCAACCAGCACCACCCGCACGCCCGGCACGCCCAGCATGCCCGGCACATCCAGGGTGCCCGGCACATCCAGGGTGGCCGGCGCATCCAGGGTGGCCGGCGCATCCAGGGCGTCCGGCAGGCCCGCCACGTCCGGCACGCCCGGGGCGTCCGGCACGTCCGGCCCCGGTCGCGGTCCGGCATCCTTTCCCGGCACGGGCGCCGGCGCTGCCGCCGCTGCCGCCACGGCCGTCTCCGCCGCGGAGGTCACCAGCAGCCGCGCGCCGCTGTCCGCGAGCGCGGCGCGCAGCCGGGCGGCGGGCAGCGCCGGCTCGAGCGGCACGTAGGCGCCGCCCGCCTTCAGCACTCCCAGGATGGCCGTCACCAGGTGGCCGCCGCGTCCGAGGCGGAGTCCGACCGGCACCTCCGGCCCGACGCCCAGGAGGCGCAGGCGGCGCGCCAGCCGCGCGGCCTGCCGGTCGAGCTCGGCGTAGGTCAGCGTGCGGCCGCCGGCCGTAAGGGCCGGCGCGTCCGGCGTGCGCGCCACCCAGCTCTCGAACAGCCGATGCAGGCAGGGGGCGGCGCCGATCGCCTCGGGCCGCGGCTCGACGGCCAGCTGGTGCCGCTCCGCGGGCGCGAGCAGCGGCAGCTCGGCGAGCGGCGCGTCCGGGTTGGCGGCCGCCGTGGCGAGAAGGCTCTCCCAGGCCGCCAGGGCGCGCGTCGCGGTCGCGCGGTCGAAGAGATCGGCGCAGTATTCGAGCGCCGCGGCGAGGCCGTGGCTCCCGTTGCTCCCTCCACTACCCTCACTCCCGGCGCCGAAGTCGGCGATGGTCAGCGTCCAGTCGAACTTGGCGCTCGGCGGCGGTGCCGGCCCCGGTGCGAGCGTGATGCCGGGCAGCTCCAGGCTGCGCGGCGGCGTGTTCTGCAGCGCGAACATGATGTCGACGAGCGGCGAGTGCGCGAGGTCGCGGCGCGGCGCCAGCTCGTTGACCAGCAGCTCGAAGGGCACCGCCTGGTGGGCGAAGGCGGCGACCGCGACGGCGTGGGCGCGCCGCAGCAGCTCGGCGAAGCTGGCGGCCCCGGCCAGCTCGACGCGCAGCACCAGCACGTTGGCGAAGAAGCCGACCATCTCCTCGGCCGCCAGGGTCTCGCGGCCGGCCACCACCGAACCGACCGCCAGGTCGTCGCTGCCGGTGTAGCGCTGGAGCAGCGCGTCGAGCCCGGCCAGGAAGGTGACGAAGAGCGTGGTGCCCTGCTGGCGGGCCAGGCGCGCCAGGGCGCCGGGCAGGTTGCGGCCGAGCTGCCGGCTGGCGGAGCCGGCGCGGGTGCCCCGGCGGCCCGCCGGCCGCGGCCGGTCGCCCGGCACCTCCAGCGGCTGCAAGCCGGCCAGGGTCCGCCGCCAGAAGGCGAGCAGCCCGTCCAGCTTGTCGCCCTGGGTCAGCCAGTCGCGCTGGGCCTGCGAGAAGTCGGCGTACTGCACCGCGAGCGGCGGCAGCGGTCCCGGCTCGCCGCGGCAGAAGGCGCCGTAGAGCGCCCCCACCTCGCGCATCAGGACCCCCATCGACCAGGCGTCGCCGACGATGTGGTGCAGGTTCCACAGGGCGGCGTGCTCCTCCGCCGCGAGACGGACCAGGGTGCAGCGCAGCAGCGGCCCGCGCGCCAGCTCGAAGGGCCGGAGCGCCTCGCCCATCGCCAGCCGGAAGTGCTCCGCCTCTCTCGCCGCGGGCGGCAGGGCCCCCAGATCCACGAGCGGCAGGCGCACGGTGGCGCGCAGCGCGATGACCTGGACCGGCTCGTTGTCGAGCGTCGCGAAGGTGGTGCGCAGCGCCTCGTGGCGTTCCACGATGGCGGTCAGGGTGGCGCCGAGCTCCGCCGGCCGCAGGCGGCCCGAGAGGCGGATGGCGTTGAACAGGTTGTAGGCCGGGCTGCCCGGCTGCAGGCGGTCGAGGAACCACAGGCGGCGCTGGGCGTAGGAGGCCGGGAAGATGAAGACCCCGTCGTCCGCGGCGCCTTCGCCCGGCCGGGCCGCGCCGGCGAGGCCCGGCTCCGGCGGCGGAGCCGGCGGTTGCTGCGGCGGCGGCGATTGCGGTTCCACGCTCACGGCTCCGGATCGAGCGCGTCGCGCCGCATGCGATG
>DATKFK010000252.1:0-3440 GCA_035544375.1 Thermoanaerobaculia bacterium | reverse complement strand
AGCGCTTTCACGAAGGAACGAGACATGAATGAACGAGGTCTCACCGCGTACCAGCAGATGGAGCTCGAAGACGCCCGCGGCCTCCGACAGGAGGAGCTGATCATCGAAGTCACCGAGGCGCTGGCGAGGGCCCTCCGGATCTCGGGCCTCACGAAATCCGAGCTTGCGATTCGCCTCGGCAGAAGCAAGGGCTTCGTCTCCCAGGTCATGGGCGGCGGCAGGAATCTCACGCTCCGCACGCTGGCAGACATGGCGGCCGCCATCGGTTGCCGGGTTCGCGTGAACCTCGTCCAGGAGAGCAAGCGCGGGACCAAGTCGGGCACCGCCCCGCCCCAGGCTGCACCCTCTCGCCGCCGGAGAGCGCCGGCCGCCGTCTCGTAGCCCTCAGCGCATCGAGCTCGTATGGTTCGGAAACGCGCCAAGCAGCACGACCGGGGCTCGGGCAGAGGCGTTCGGCGGGGCCTGCGGCGGGTAGTTGAGGGTGCAGCCCTCTCGCAGGTCGGCCTCGTCATCGGCGTGAGCCGCCGCTGACCATGACAGTACCGCAAGGCGCGGCAGCGAGACCTTGCGATCGTGGGCGCACAGCAAGAATTCCTCTCCGAGCCGCGAGAGGATCGCGGCGTCGCTGATTCTTCCCCGCCCGCCGGAGACGCTCTCCGCGGGAACACCCTGCGCCTCCAGCAGCTCGCGCCCCTCCGGGGTCACTACCACGACGTATCTCGTTCTTTCGCCGACTCCGTAGGATTGCATGACCCTATTCAGCAAGCTGTTCTTTTCTTCGAGACACTCACCCAGGACCAGGAGCAGGAGCGTCGCGAAAGCGCCGACCAGCACCGCCGAGCCTCGCTTTGACGCAAAGCGCATGGATACGACGACGTTGGCGAAGACCACGACCACCGGGCAGATGAGCCACATCGCCACCGCGCTCAAGGCGTAGTCAGTGGTCAGGTGATGCTCGAGAATAAGGAGAGCAACGAGGCTGAGCACCGCCGATATCACGAAGGCAGCTACATACTTGGCCATCCTGGAGTCAACGTCATCAAATTTGAATTCCGCCGATGGAGCGCCGAACTCCCGCTCGCCGGCCAGCGCGGCAACTCTCCTCCAGAGCGAAGGGGACCCCGACGATTCTCAATAGCTTGCAATCCGACAGCAGCACCTCGGACCAGACCACACCTGCATAAAGCTGCATATGTGCAGTAGCCAATGCGAGCAACGACACGCAGCGAGCGCGTCGCTGGCCCAAGTTCGATCGCAAGCTTCGGATGGCAGACCCCATCCCCTCCCCTCCATACTGGCAGTCGCGGGGCGGCTCCGGACGCCGCTCTCGCCGCCAGGAGGAGAAGAGCCCCATGACCTTCGCCACGCCTTTCCGCATCGTTGCCATCCCCGACGCGGTCGCCGACGCCGTGCGCGCGACCGGCGTGTCGCCGCGCTACGGCCACCCCGCCCACGCCGAGGTGGCCAAGGGCTACGGCCCCTGCCGCCTGTGCCTGCGCGACTTCGCCGTCGGCCAGGAGCGGCGCATCCTGTTCACCTACGATGCCTTCGCGGACACCGAGCCGTTGCCGCTGCCGGGGCCGGTCTTCATCCACGAGGCCGGCTGCCCGCGCTATCCGGAGGATGCCGGCTTCCCGCCGGACCTGCGCTCGCACGCGTTGACTCTCGAGGCCTACGGCCGCGGCCGCCGGCTGCGCGCCCAGGAACACGTCACCGGCGACGTCGAGCCGGTCCTCGAGCAGCTGCTGGCGCGGCCCGACGTCGACTACATCCATGTCCGCGACACCGCCGCGGGCTGCTACGACTGCCGCATCGAACGGCTGGCACCGGAATCGTGTTGACAGGCTCCGGCCCTGCCGGCGCGAACCGGCAGGGGCGGGCACGAAGCCCAAGGCGCCGGACAGACTGCGGGCGTCGAGGGTCACGCCCTGATGCCGCGAGATCATGTCGGTGACCTGATTTTTGACCGTCGCCGCGTCGTTCGAGCTGGTACCGGTCAGGATGTGGCCATTTCAGCGCGAAACCAGGGCCTCCCGATCCCGGCATGCAGAACCATGCCCCGCCGCCCCCAGGCCGCACCGCCCCCGGACGTCAGTCCGTGCCGAGGCCGTGCCCTGGCGCAGCCGCTCCCGGCCCATGGCCCGGGGCGGCCGCCGCGTCCTCCAGCGCCGGCGGCTCCCGCTCGAAGAAGCTGTAAAGGAGCGGCAGCACGAACAGGGTGATCGCCGTGGCGGTGACCAGCCCGCCGACGATCACCGTCGCGAATGGCCGCGCCGTCTCGGCGCCCACCGCCTGCGACAGCGCCGCCGGCAGCAGGCCGAGGCTCGCCATCAGCGCCGTCATCAGGACCGGCCGCATGCGGCTCCCCGCACCTTCCCGGATCGCCTCCGCTTCCGGCAGCCCGCGCCCGCGCAGCTCGCGGATGCGCTCGATCATCAGCACGCCGTTCTGCACCGCCACCCCGAAGAGCGCGATGAAGCCGACCAGCGACGCCACCGACAGCGACAGCCCGGCGAGCCACAGCGCCAGCACTCCGCCGACCGCCGCGAAAGGGATGTTGAGCAGGATCAGCAGCGACATGCGCGCCGAGTTGAACGCCAGGAACAGCAGGAAGAAGATCGCGGTCAGCGTCAACGGCACGATCAGCTCGAGCCGCTTGACCGCCCGCTGCTGGTTCTCGAAGGAGCCGGTCCAGGCCATGCGGTAGCCCGGCGGCAGCCGCACCGCCGCCGCCACCTTGCGCTGCCCCTCGTCCACCAGCGAGCCCAGGTCCCGCCCCGACACCGACAGCTTGACCGCAATGCGGCGCGCGTTCTCCTCGCGGTAGATGCGCGCGAACCCGGGCTCGACGCTGACCCGCGCCAGCGACCCCAGCGTGAGCTTCTCGCCGTTGGGGCCCAGGACCGGCAGCGCGCGGATCGCCTCGAGGTCGGAGACCGCCAGGGGCGACATCTTGACCACCAGGTCGAAGGTCCGCTCCCCTTCCAGCACCCGGCTGGCGACGCCGCCGCCCAGCGCCGTCTCGATCACCGACTGCACGTCGTCGACGGTGAGCCCCGAGCGCGCCACCGCCTGGCGGTCGACGACGATCTGCACCTGCGGCTGCCCGGCCAGGCGCTCGGCCGCCACGTCCGCCGCCCCCGGCACCTTCGCCAGCGCCGCCGCCGCCTGGTCGGCGAGCGCCTGCAGCTTCACCGGGTCGTGGCCGAAGATCTTCACCGACAGCTCCGACTTCACCCCCGACACCGCCTCGTTGACGTTGTCCTCGATCACCTGCGACACGGTCAGCTCGGTGCCGGGGATGCGCTCGAGGCGCGCGCGGATGGCGTCGGACAACCCCTCGCGGTCGCGCGCCGTCGTCCAGCGCTGGCGCGGGACCAGGTCGGCGAAGATCTCCACGGTGTCGAAGCCGTTGATGTCGGTGCCGTCGTCCGGCCGCC